>JAGAEF010000215.1 GCA_017613255.1 Lentisphaeria bacterium | reverse complement strand
TCGCGTTCTGCGCCGTCGTGACGGAGAACACGCTGGAGGCAAAGGACTTTGCCAAAGAGATCGAACAGGTCAAGGAGAAAAAACTCACCGAAGCGAAGGCCCATTGGTGGGGGTTCGACAAGGAGGATTCCACGAAAGCCATTCAGAGCGCCCTGGATTCCGGCGCAAAGAAGGTCGTTCTGGAAAAGATGGATTCCGACTGGGTGACCGGGCCTCTGGTCGTGCCATCCAATATCGAGATCGTCTTTGCCGACGGCGTGGTGGTCCGCGCCAAGGAAGGGGTCTGGGAGGAGAAGAAAGGCAGCAGATTCATCCAGAAACCCATGTTCGGGATCCGGGGACAGAAAAACGTGATCCTGCGGGGAGAAGGAAAGGTGAAACTCGTCTTCCCCCGTTCCCAGCAGAAGGACCACCGGCACACCGTGAGCATTCTGGACAGTGACGGAGTCACCGTCAAGAACTTCGAGATCGCCTACGGCGGAGGAGACTGCGTCTATGTGGGAAGCAGGAACTGCCGCAACGTGGTTCTGGAAGATCTGGACTGCCATCACGGCTGGCGGCAGGGGCTGAGCGTCACGGGATGCGACAATCTGCTGGTGCGCAACTGCAAGTTCAACGATACCAAGGGGACCGCTCCCCAGTGCGGGATCGATCTGGAGCCCAACTATCCGGACGGAAAAACGGGACTTACCCGCCTCACCTTCGAAAACTGCGAATTCAACCGGAACGAGCTTTCCGGATTCTATGTGGCCAACAATTCCAAGCAGAAGATCGAACTCATCATCCGCAACAGCCAGTTCAACGACAACGTGAACAGCGGCTTCACCACGGGGCATGTGGGACACCGGGATACCCCCAATGACGGGAAGACGGGCTTCATCACGCTTTCCAACTGCACGTTCTCCGGCAACAAGTATGCCCAGCTTGCCCTCACCCACTATCTGCCCGGAGTGAAGCAGACCATCGAAAACTGCACCATAAACACCAAAGGCGGCAAGACGGCAGGGCTTCTCATTTCCAGCTCCAGAAGCGAAAACATCCGCGATCTGGTCATCCGCAACCTCACCGTCATCGACGATGAAAACCGTCCGCCCATGGAATTCACCTCCCGTTACGGCAACGGACTGGTGGATCCCGTCGTCGAAAACGTCGTCATTCAGAATTCCAAAGGGGAAAAACGCTCCTTCGATGTAGCGAAATTCATCAACAAGGCCAAGCCCGATCCCATGGCCCAGAACTTCAAGGTGGTCCTGCCCGACTTCAAGAAAGTCGTGCCCGCCTTCCCCGAAGGGAAAAGAACCGGCGGAATGCTCCGTTTCCGGGAAAAGAGCGAAATGGTCCTGTATGCGGAACCCGGACAGGTCATTCCCATCACCTTCATCAACCGCCCTGTCCACCGTTACGAGTCCAAGCCCTACCGGGATGACCTTGCCGTCACCGTCCACTCCCCCACCATCAACGAGATCGACCGTTTCGGGGTGCCCTTCGACAAGTCCTTTACCTACAAGCTCAAGGCGGGAGAAAAGGGGATCTACCGCTTCTCCATGAACGCGAGAAGCCAGACCATTTCCGTGGAAACATCCGCGCCCCACGCCATCCGCGCCGATGAGAAGCTGTACGTCTTCGGCTCCTCCGGGCTTTTCCACTTCGCCGTCCCCGCGGGAGTAAAGGACGTGCAAGTGGAACTCAACGGCTCCCCCAGAGAGCCCGCCAACGGGTTCCTGTATGACGCCCAGGGGAAGCTCGTGGACAGCGCCGTGAAACTGGAAGGCGGCAAGATCCTCCATGCGGAACGGGCCAATGCGGACGCCTTCGAGATCTGGACGCTGCGTCTTGCCGTAGCCAAATCCTGGGTCAGGGTGGGTGCTCCTCTTCTGCCGCTGCTCTCCCCCGATCCGGCAAGCGTGCTTGTCCTCAAGGAGCATGCGGGCAAATACACCAAGAACATTCCCTACTCTCTCCAGCCCTTCACCCTTTCCGCCGCCAGAGGCATTCTGCGGAACGGGGATTTTGCCTTGACAGGAGAGGTGAAAAAAGGAAACAAGAGAATCCTTTCTCCCCGGTTCCCCGTGGGCTTCGGGACCACCAAAGCTGCCATGAAGACCAATGACAAGGGGATCAACTCCATCCATCTGCAGGGTCTTTTGTGGACCAATCTCTATCTTCCCCGTTCCGGCGGAAAGTTCAAGGCCTCCATCAAGGCCTCCGGCACCGGATCCATCCGGGCCTATCTGAGCTCGGAAATCTCCCCCACCGGAAGATATGTAAAGGGCCACAAGAAGCGCCTCCCCGAAGAGGGGCCCTTTGCCCTGACGGAAAAGGAGCAGGAATTTTCCTTCGAATTCACCACGCAGAAGGATGAGATCGCCTATCTCTACCTTCGGGCGGAGGATGCCCTCATCACCCATCTGGAGATCGTGGAAAAATAACCCCTCGGCGGGAGGGGGAAAGTTCCTCTTTTCCCCTCCTGCAAACCCATGGAAGGACTTTGGGAAAACAAAATGGCGGAAGAAGGAAAAAATCTTTATGAAAAGGTCGCGGAAAGGGAAAATCTGCGGTATATAGACACCCACGCCCACCTTGCCAGAAATTTCAGCTGGAAGAAGCTGGAACAGGAGCTTTCCTCCCCCAGACTCAAACAGGTGTGGCTTCTGGGAATGGATGACTCGGAGGAAAACTATCTTGCGGACAACAAACGGGTCCTGGAGGTGGCAAAGGAGTTTCCCGTTTTCGTCCCCTTCGGATATATCGACTTCAACGAGGGGCCGGATCAGATCGACCGCATGAAGGAGCAGGGCTTTCTGGGGCTGAAGGCCATCCGTCCGCCCATGGCCTACGATTCTCTGGAGTATATGGCTCTCTACCAGCGGGCCGCGGATCTCTCCATGCCCATTCTCTTTCACGTGGGCTCCGTGGCGACGCCCAAAAGGTCCCGCATGATCCGCAACAAAAGTTACTACGGGCACAGCATGATGCTTCCCCGCATGCTGATGGCCATCGAGGCGTGCGTACCGAAGGCAAAACTCATTCAGGGCCACATGACCTGGGGCTACAATGAGGAACTTTTGATGGCGCTCTGCGATTCTCCCACCATGAAGATGGCCTCCTGCGGGAACGAGGACATTCTCTGGTGGTACAAAAATTTCGCCAGATGCGACAGTCGCGGAAAGTGCGTTTACGAAAAAGTCATGCTGGCCACCGATGTGACCTACGGGGAAAACCTTTCCGACGACTACCGGAACGCGGGGGAGTTCATCTACGAGAAAGCCATGTTCATTTACTTTCTCATGCGTTTCGAGGCCCGGTACTACCCATGGGCGGGCAAGCACGACGAAGTGCTGTACGCCAATGCGGCAAGCTATTTTCCCGACCGCCTTCTCCCGTAGGAAAAAAGGGTTTTCACGTTTCGAAGATCTCTTTCACGGCAAGCGCATACTCCGCAAAAGAACGGCTTTTGAGCACTCTTTTGCGGAGTCTTTTTTCCTTCTGCGGCAGGAAATACTCCCAGAAGGTCTTCAGCCGGGGAAGTTTTTCTTCGGCTTTTTTCGTTCCCTCCAGCAGGAAAGCGAGAAAGGCGTCATGGAAGGCCCGATTCAGATCGTTTTCCGCTTCCGGGGAAAAGTGTTCTCCTGCCAATTTCCTTCCCAGAAGGGGATCCTGCAAAAGCCCCCTGCCCGCCATGACGGATAAATTGTTTTCCCGCACGAAAGAGGGAACATTCTCCGGGGAAAAGATGTCCCCGTTATAGATCACAGGATTTTTTCCGCGAAAAGCGCAGAAACGCGCGAAAGCCTCTTCGTCCGGCGTTCCCCGGTACTCCTGAAGGGCTTTCCTTGGATGCAGAACGATATGGACAAGGGGATACTCCTGAAGGATCCGCAGATTTTCCTCCTTTTCCGGGAGACGGCACTTCACGGAAAAACCGATCCGGGGGAATTTCGCCGTACACTCCAGAACCTCCCGCATGGCGGAAAGATTTTCCAGAATGCCCGCGCCGTAGCCCCGTTTCACCACAGGGGGATAGGGACACCCGAAGTTGAGATCGATCCTTTTCCATCCCCGCTCGAAAAAGAGTTTTTCCGCAAAGAAAGAGAGTTCCGAAGCGTTTTTCACCAAAATCTGGGGGACGGTTTTTTCGGGGAAAAGATTTTCCGTTTTTTCCACGTCGGAAAGCTCTTTTCCCCGGACAGCCCCCTGCTCCAGCCGGAGAAAGGGCGTATAATACTCTTCTATCCCGCCGATGACGGAACCGTGGGCGTTGCGGAAGAATTTCTCCGTATAGCCCTGCAGAGGGGCAGCATAAACTTTCATGCCTCTTCCCCGAGGAAAAGCACCCTTTTCTCCTGCAGGGGAACGACCTTAAAAGAGGAAAAATTGAGGATGAGGGCATGGGGTTTGAGCCGGGCAAAGAGCCGGGGAGAAATCAGGGAATGATTTTCCTCCGTCCCCGGGACCTGGATGGAAAGAATGTCGCACTCCTTGATGAGGGTTTCCAGGGGAAGAAACGTTTCCGTAAGGGTGTCGGAATAGTCGCAGCGGCCCATGCCGTTCCCCCACTGTGCCTGAAAGGCGTCGAAGATTTCGGAACTAGCCTCCCTTTCAAGGGGAGGATCGTTGAGCAGAACGCGGCAGGAACTTTCCCTTGCACAATCGGCGACAAGGCGCCCGAAAGCGCCGTACCCCACCATTCCCGCCGTACACCCCGGGAAGGGGATGACACGGCGGAAGAGAGAAAGAAGCTCTTCCCTGCGCAAAAGCGGCATGGTTTCAAATGCGGTTGATCTGGAGCATGTAGGCGTCCCGCAGATCCTTGAGGTACGCCTGCTTTTCGCCTTTTTTCTTCTCCAGATAGGTCCCGCCCACGGTGAAGATGGCGAACCCGCCCGACGCGGCGGCCCAGGCGCCCGCATCGTAGATATCCAGCGTGCCGGGTTCTTTCCCTTCGGAAAGCTGGCGCAGAAGGGAGGAAGCGAATCCTCCGGCAAAATTATCCCCGCATCCGGTGGTATCTCCCCGCTTTTCCGGATGGGCGGCAAGGATTTCGTCCACCTTGGCGGAAACGGGCAGTTCCGTAACATTCCGGGGCATGAACAATCTTCCGCTGCTCCACACGAAGAAGGCGTGGGCTCCCCGGGTGATGGCGAAGGCCCCCACGCCGGAATTCACGAAAAAGCCCATGATCTCGCCGAAAAATTCCTTTCCGGAAAGCCGCCGGGCCTCCTCCCAGTCCATGAGCAGGAGATCGATGTACTTGTAGGCCTCCGTGCCGTCCCCCATGGGCCAGGCCTTGTCCGGGTTCTTCCTCTCGTTGATGAAGTCATACACGGTGTTGACGATGGTCACGGCCCCGTTCTTTTTGGCCTTTTTCAGGAGGGAGGAGAGTTTCATGTGCAGTCCCGGGACCAGAGCGGTGGCGCCGATCCAGACCACATCCGCCTTGAAGAAACTTTCCGGAAGATGCTTTGGCGTATAGTCGGAACAGACCCCCAGAGCGTTGATGAAGGTGCGTTCCCCCTTGCCGTTGTTCCCGGCGGGGTCGGAGAGGACGTCCGTGCCGGGGGTGGCGCCGGGCAGGGTCACATAGTTCCGGATGTCCACGGGGGTCTTCCGGATGATGGAGCGGATGAATTCGCCCTTTTCGTCCTTGCCCGTGGCGCCGTAGAAGGAGAAATGCACGGGATAGGAGTAGAGAGCCTGGGCGGCATTGATGGCGCCCACGATGGCGGGTCCGCCCAGATTTCTGGCGGTGGGCTTTTCCCCGTTGGTGAGGGAGGAGAGGATCTCGCCGTAGTTCTTATGGCTGAACTTTTCCAGCGCATCCGCAAAGGTGAGTTCCCCTTCCCTGAGTCCGCCGTCCCCGTTCTTTTTCGAACGGAGAGACTGGAAGGCCCGAGAAGAGGTGTTCACGTTGGCATAGAGGGAATCCACCAGAGAGCATCCGGCGACGGCAACGGTAAGTTCTTTCATTTTTGCTCCTTTGTTCTCTTTCTTTTCCGGAAAACGTTTCCGGTGTTAATATACCATTTTCCCCCGCCATGTCAAGGCGGACAAGGATTTTTCCTGCCGGGAAAGGCAAAAAATCGTTTCTTGGGAAAAGAGAACTTGATTTTCCCGAAAAAAAGTGTATCTTGTATGCAACGAAACCAAAGGAGAAGATCATGAAAGAAGCTCTTGTTGCCGGATTCGGCGAAGTCATGCTCCGGCTCTGCCCGGAAGGGAAAAAACGGTTTGCCCAGGTCCTGCCCGGAGAACTGCAGGCCACCTACGGAGGCGGAGAAGCCAATGTGTGCGCCTCCTTTGCCATGCTGGGAGGCAAAAGCCGTTATCTCACCGCCCTGCCCGAAAATCCCGTTTCCGCCGGGTTCGCCCGCCAGCTTGCCGGAATGGGCTGCGATACGGGAAAGATCCTCTACAGCAAAAAGGGGAGAATGGGGATCTATTTTGCCGAACACGGCTCCAACATGCGGGGCTCCAACGTGGTCTATGACCGGGAAGGCTCCACCATTTCCCTGCTGGGTCCGGAAGAATACGATTTCGATTCCATGCTGGAAAACGTCACCCATCTGCACCTTTCCGGCATCACCCCTTCCCTCACGAAAAACGCCTTCCTTTCCACCCTTGCCGTTGCGGAAAAGGCGGCGGAAAAGGGGATCACCATTTCCGTTGACCTGAACTACCGGAAAAAGCTCTGGAACTGGGAAGAGGGAACGCCCAAAAACGTGCTGGCAAACCGCTGCATGAGCAAAATCGTGCCGCTTGCGGACATCATCATAGGCAACGAGGAGGACGCTTCCGACGTCTTCGGGATTAAGGCAAGCGGTTCTTCCATCGAGTCCGGCGTTCTGAACATTGCCGGCTATCAGGAAGTGGCCGCCCTTCTTTCCGCAAAGTTCCCCAAGGCAAAATTCGTGGCCGTCACGTTGCGGGAAAGCATTTCCGCCGACCACAACAACTGGGGGGGGATGCTCTATGACTGCAAGGCGAAAAAGGCGTTTTTCGCTCCCCTTGCGGAGGACGGAACGTATGCGCCCTACCAGATCAGGGACATCGTGGACCGGTTCGGCGGAGGGGATTCCTTCTGCGCAGGGCTTCTTTTCGCCCTGAACACGGAAGAACTTTCCTCTCCCGAAAACGCCATTCGCTTCGCCGTGGCGGCAAGCGCGCTCAAGCACACCATTTCCGGGGACTACAATTTCTCCTCCCGCAAGGAAGTGGAAAATCTGATGAAGGGTTCCGCCTCCGGAAGAGTGCAGAGGTGATCTCATTCCGCTCTCCGCAGGGAAAACCATACAAACAAGCGAGGGAATATGCAGGAAAAGTTCGATGCTTACTTGAAGGAAATGCCCATTGTAGCCATCCTCCGGGGGATCGCTCTCGAGGAGATCCCCCCCGTATGCGAAGCGCTTCTGCGTGCGGGGATCCGTCTTCTGGAGGTCCCCCTCAATACGCCCGACGCCTTTTCCTGCATCCGCAAGGCGGTCTCCTGCTGCGGGAAAGAACAGCTTGCCGGGGCGGGGACCGTTCTCACGGCGGAAGAGGTGCGGAAAGTAAAAGAGTGCGGGGGAACGTTCATCGTCTCCCCCAACACCGACGAAGCGGTCATAATGGAAACCAAACGCCTTTCCATGGTCTCCATTCCCGGCTTCTTCACCGCTACGGAAGGATTCAGGGCCGTGAAGGCCGGAGCGGACTATCTGAAACTCTTTCCCGCCTGTCTGGGCCCCTCCTACATCAAGGACCTGAAAGCGGTCATCAAGACGCCCATCATGGCCGTGGGCGGGGTCAAGCTGGAAAACTTCGGCTCCTTCCTGAACATCGCCTGCGGAGCGGGCATAGGAAGCGCCATTTACAAGCCGGGGAAAAGTATTGCGGAAGTTTCCGCCGCCGCGGAAGCCTTTGCCGCCATCGTGAAGAACTCCCGCCGCTGAAGAAAACCGGACGCAGGGCCCTTTTTTTCCTACCGGGAAAGAAGGGCCTTTTTTCTCTCCTTGCGGCAGCGGAAATAAAGGCGCAGGATCCCGAAAAGATTCGTCAAGGTGTTTCTCTCGTAACGGAACACGAGAAAGGGCTCTCCCAGAAGCGCTCTTTTGTAGTCGTATTCGCCGGGGCCCATGAAGAAATACTTGACTTCCGGGTGCTCCGCAAGAAGGCGCACGATCACCTCGTAGGTGAGGAAGTATCCGGGGGAAAATTTATCGAACTCCCCCCGCGCCCGCGTAAGGTGGGTATAGTTGAACGCGTCTCCCGAAATATAGCCCAGAGAGGCGGCAAGAGGCTCGTTTTCCGGGGAAAGAAGGAGGAAGGAAAAGCTTTTCCCTTCCCGGCAAAACGCCTCGTACATTTTCCGCAGGGAACGCATCTCCTCCCCGCCGGAAACGTACTTGGGAAACTGGGCGCAGTAGAGTTTTTCGAAAAGATCGAACTGGGAATCCTTCTCCAGTTTTTCCACACGGCACCCCTTCGCCGGCACGGCATTGCGCAGCCAGCGCAGTTTCTTGCGGTTCTTCTGGGAAAGACGTTTGAAAAAACTTTCCTCGTCTTTGGTTTCGGAAAGATCCAGAACGAAGTGGGAAGTGACGGCAAGACGGAGGAAATCCCCCGTTTTTTCCACACGGGGAAGACTGGAACCCTCCGCGGGCAGGAAGCTTGTGGCATTGAACCTTCCCTTCCCGGGAAGGGGAGCATAGAAGGTGTCAAGTCCCTCGTTCTCGTCCAGAGCGGCATTGGACCAGAAAACGTGTTCCAGAAGGTGTTCCGGGCAGGAAAATCCCTCCCGGGAAAGTTCCTCCCGGAAGGCAAGAGCTCCTTCCTTCCGTCCGGCAAAATAGGATTTGCAGATTTTTTCCCGATCCATCATTTTTCTTCCCGGTAAAATTCGTCGAAACAGACCTGCTCGGCAGGGAAAAGCTTCCGTATTGCCGCAAGCAGGGGATTGCCGAAAACAAGAACGTTTTTATAAAGTTTCCGGTAGCGGGAGACCCCGATGCGGGGCAGGACCAGCCTTGGATCGTTCCTCCGGCAGGCGCCCTTGTACACGGAAAACTGGATATCGTACCCGCACTCCCGGGCGATTTCCGCCCCCCGGGAACTGTAATGCCCGTAGGGCCAGAAAAAGATCCTCCCCTTCTTTCCGGTAAGGGAGTCCACATACTCCCGGCTCCTAAGGATGTCTTTTTTCAGCTCTTCCTCGAACCGGGCGACTTCCTCCCCCTGAGGCGCGGCAAGAACGCTTTTTCCCTTTGCTCCCGTAAAGTGCCTCGTCCCGTGGGCTTCCAGACTCCACACGCCGGAAGAAACAAGGCTTTTGAGCTCCGAAACGCTTAGATAACTGCGGAAGTCCCCCCGGAAACGGGCCGCCTCGCTGCTTTCCCTCATACTCCGCATAAGGACACGCATTTCCTCCCGCTCCCGGATCGGCCCTTCGTACCGGAATCCTGCGGAAACGGCCATCATGGCGGCAAGATTACGTTCCTTGAGGATCCCGGTGGCATAAAAGAGATTGTCCGCCCAGCCGTCGTCGAAGGTCAACGCGGCAAAATCTTCCTTCCCTTCCGGGAAATCCTTTCCCCGCAGGTACTCCTCCACTTGGGAAGGCTTAAGAATACGGAACTTTTTCTGGAGGAGATCCAGCTCCCGCTGGAAAAGACCGCATTCCACCGCCTCGAGATGCGCCTGCGGCAGAACTCTGTGATACATGAAAACCAGCAGGGCCATAGTGCGTTTTCTCCTTTTTCTTGCGGGGACTTTAAGAGGGATCCCCGGCGCGGGCAACTCGTTAATATAGCACAAAAGAGGGCTTTTTCAAGTTTCCGGAGGGGGAAAAAGTCTCTCCTCCCCCGGTCCGGAAACGAAAAAGGTTACTCCAGAAGCAGAGAAACGCTTTCCACCTTGGCGTCTCCTGGCGACTTCTTATGGAGATAGAGGGAGATCCAGCAGTTCGCCGGAATGGTGTACTGCATGGTGTGGGTCGTCATTTCCGGAGTAAGCTGGATATTCTTGACGGGATCCCAGCCCAGCTGCGTGCGGACGAGTTTTTTCGTCTTGTAAGCGTCATGATACTTGAGCACGGAAACATTCAGCGTGCCCTTTCCGGACGCGCGGACAAGCAGCTTGATCTTTTTCTCCTTGTCGGACTGGCCCAGAGGGCCCTTCCAGTCCCAGAGAAGCTGATTCATCTGGCCGCCGTGTTGGAACGCCATGTGGGGCTTGCCCTCTCCCTTTACGGGAGTGACCAGCTTGTTGAAGCTCCAGCCCTTGAGTTTGCCCTTTTTCTTGCCGGAGGTCTCGTATTCGTCGAAATTGCCGTTGAGGAGGAAGGGCTTGCCGATGGTGAGGGTGCGGTAGGAGGAACGCTGATGGTAGGGTTCGCCGTCGATGGAGCTGGAGCCGTCGAAAAGCCCGTCCTTGACGGTGCGGTTCCTTGCGAAGTGGACGTTCCAGACCACGCCGGGGGCGAAAGTGCCTTCCATCTTCTTTACAGGGACCTTGAGCTCGATGACGTACTGCTTCTTCTCCCTGTCCAGCTTGCAGGCGGCCTCCACGCCGAAATCCAACGTCTTGTCGGATCCGGGCTGGCGGGCGTCGAAAATCTCTCCTTTGGTGTTCACCGCGATCTGGTAATAGACGTTGGCGTCGTTCCGGGGGTCGAGGAAGATTTCGATCCCGTCGTCCGCCCAGACTTTTCCGTCCTTCTTCCCTTCGGCCTTGAGTTTGTCCAGAGCGGGCTCTTTGGCAAGAATGAGGAAGTAGAGATTTTCATTGTCGGAAAGGACGCCCACGCTGGTCTTGAGTTCCGGGGGCAGAACGAAATTCTTCTCCTTGAGGAAGGTCTTGAAGTCGCTTATATACCCTGCTCCGGACCAGGCCGCGTCGGAGGGGTCGCCGTCGATCTTCACCTTGGAAGGAGTCCTTGCCGCCCGCAGGGTCTTGCCCTGCCTCGCCCGAAAAAGATCGTTCTGCTTGATCCAGAATTTGGTGAGATAGACTTTGTCCCGTTTCAGGCGGCGCAGAAGAGTTTCATCTCCTTCCGCCAACTTTTCCGCCTCCGCAAGAAGGGAGAGAAGCTCTTCTTTCAGGCCTTCCTTCATGAGAAGAAGGGGCGTCCTGCTGTCCCCGGTGGAATAGCCGAAACACCCGGAGGCATTGTCCCACGCCGCCCGGCGCAGGTCGTTGAACTTCTTCATGACCTTGTAGGTCTTTCCGTAATACTTGGATTCGATGTCCGCAATGACCTTGTTCACGTCCAGCGTCTCGTCCCAGGTGAGTTTCCCCGCCACGTTCCAGTAGAGCCACTCGTGCCCCAGCCGGTGGGCGGAGTGCCGGGGATCGTCCTCCAGTTTCGGGATCTTGCCCCGCCACTGGGCGTCGGGGAAGCTGATCTCCTCCTTCCAGCCGGTGATCCCCAGTTTCTTGTAGGTCTTCAAGTCCGCGGAAAGGACCTTTTCCAGCGGAGTCCAGCTCATGGGGGTGCAGTGGGCGTACTCGTACATGCGCATGTTGGGATTCTTCTTCAGCCACTTTTTCATGAGATCGAGCATTTCCACGTTCCGGATGCAGGAAGAGTCCTCCAGCGCGTGGGCGAAGCACCTGCCGTGGGTGCAGAAATTGACCACCATGCGCTGATCGATCTCCACATCGGGCAGGGAGCGGTAGTTGGCATAGGCCCAGAGGACGAGACGGGCTTCGGGCTTCCTTTCATAGATCATTTTCACGATCTTCTGCACCACCGTGTGGAACCGTTTGGAAGCGTCGTTTTTGGTCTTGTCGTCCAGCGCGCGGCAGTTTTCGCACTCGCACCAGTTGAGGGAGGAATCCGGCGCGCCGAAGAAGTAGGTGATGCGGTTCCCGTACTTGTCGATGAGGGAGCAGACGTAGTCGGCCACGAGTTTCTGCACCTCCGGATTGGACAGACAGTGATGGGTGTTGTGGTGGCCCGTATTGGTCAGGCGCTTGCCCTTCACCAGAGCGAAATACTCCGGATGGGTCTTGAGATATTTCTGGGGCGGGACCGCCTTGTAGAAGGTGAGGTGGCCGCCGTCGGCATTGACGTGGGAAGCGATCCTGGCATCGAAGAACTCTCTCTGTTTGGGGTCGGAAAGCGCGGCGATCCCGAAGGCGGAGGTGCACTGAAGTCTGTTCCTTGCCGCCCAGATCTTGCTGGCCCGTGCCCAGCCCCCTGCGCCGGTCTGGGAGACCTGACGCCACAGGAAGGAGGGCTCCTCCACCTTATCGAGATCCGGAACAGAGACATCTTTCCGCAGCCCCACATGCTCCTCGCCGGGCAGGAACCATCTCACGTCCAGATACCGGTCCAGAAAGGTGTAGGCTCCGTACAATGTTCCCACCTGACTTGCCCCTACGATATAGAATTTGTTCCCTTCCGTCCTGAAGAGAAAACTTTCCTCCTTTTTCCCCTTGAGAGAATCCTTCATTGCGGCGGAGATCTCCGGAGAGTTCACGGTCCCCAGAACAAAGGAAGCTTCCTTCAGGTCTTCCGTGGTCGCCAGCTCGGCTCCGGTACTCTTTTTGAAGTACTCTTTAAGCTCCTTTGCCGCGGTCTTTTCGCCGGAAGAGGCATTCTTTCCCACATAGATTTTCGTGAGGGCTTTTCCCTCCTTCACCAGAGGGACATCCCCCCAGAGCGCCGCCGCACAAAACAGCAGGGCAGAGATCACCAAACCTTTTCTTTTCATTTTTTTCTCCTCGAAGAGGCCTTTTCCGCCGGGAAAAGGATGACTCTTCCTGTTTTTATCGTTCCGTTGGATTCAATACACTGCACTATTCTTACTGCTGCCCGAACAGGTCGGGGGTATCGTCGGAAGAGGTGTTCCGAAGGCTTTTCGGCGCCGGCTTGAGCCCGAAAAGGTCCCAGGCCTTGTCGGTTGCCACCCTTCCCTGGGAAGTGCGCATCATATAGCCCTCCTGAATGAGGAAAGGTTCATACACGTCCTCGATGGTATCCACCTCTTCGGAAATGGCCACGGCAAGGGATTTGACCCCCACGGGCCCGCCTTTGAAGTTCCTTACGATGGTTTCCAGAATCCGCTTGTCCATTTCGTCCAGCCCCTTGTCGTCGATCTCCAGAAGGGCGAGCGCGGAAGAGGCGTTCTCGAAATCCACTTTTCCCTTTCCCTTCACCTGCGCGTAATCCCTTGTCCAGCACAAAAGGTTGTTGGCGATTCGCGGGGTCCCCCGGCTTCTCCGGGCGATCTCGTAGGCGCCGCCGTGGTTGATGGAGACCCCCAGGATCCCGGCGGAGCGTTCCACGATCTGCGTAAGCTCCTCCGCCGAATAGTAATCCAGCCGCAGGGAGAGGGCGAATCTTGTACGCAGAGGCGCGGAAAGCAGTCCCTGCCTCGTGGTGGCCCCCACCAGAGTAAAGCGGGGGATGTTCAGCCGCACGGAACGGGAACCGGGGCCCTGATCGATCATGATGTCGATGAAAAAATCCTCCATGGCGCTGTAGAGATACTCCTCCACGGCGGTATTGAGGCGGTGGATCTCGTCGATGAAAAGAATGTCCCCTTCGTTGAGGGAGGTAAGCACTCCCGCCAGATCCCCGGGTTTTTCGATGACCGGGCCGCTGGAGGTCTTTATGGCACAGCCTTTCTCGTTTGCGGCAATATAGGCGAGCGTGGTTTTTCCCAGCCCCGGAGGACCGCTCAAAAGCAGGTGGCCCAGGGGTTCGTTGCGTTTTTTGGCCGCCTCCACATAGATCTGCATGCGGGTCTTGACCTTCTCCTGTCCGGGGAACGCTTCGAAAGAACCGGGACGCAGGGTCTTTTCCGCCTCCTCATCCTTGCGGTTCAGGGTGGATGTGATGAATCTTTCCGTCATTCGATGACCTTTTTCCTGAAATGGGTTTGCATTTTTCGGTGAAACGGGTTATGTTATACGTCAGCATTTTTTTCTTTCACAATATAACATGAAAAAGAGGAAAAGCAAAATGCAAAACGAAAAAATGATGAAACTTGCCGCCGACACGGTCAGACTCCTTTCCGCGGACGCCATCCAGAAAGCCAAATCCGGACACCCGGGCATGCCCATGGGCTGCGCCGATCTGGCCATCGATCTCTGGTTCAATCACATGCGCCACAACCCCAAGAATCCCAAGTGGCTGGGAAGAGACCGCTTCGTGCTTTCCGCCGGACACGGCTCCATGCTCATCTACAGCCTGCTGCATCTCTTCGGCTACGGGCTCACCATCGATGACCTCAAGGGCTTCCGTCAGTGGGATTCCCTCACCCCCGGACACCCGGAATACAAGCACACCGCCGGCGTGGAAGTGACCACCGGGCCTCTGGGAACCGGGTTTGCCTCCGGGATCGGTATGGCCGTGGCCTCCAAGTACACCGCCGCAGTCTGCGGCATGGCGGATTCCGGCCTTCTGGACAGCAAAGTCTACATCATCTCCGGCGACGGCTGCATGATGGAAGGCATCACCCATGAAGCCGCCTCCTTTGCCGGGCATCAGAAGCTGGACAACGTGGTGGTCTTCTACGACTCCAACTGCATCAGCATCGAAGGATCCACTTCCATAGCCTTTACGGAAGACGTGGCCAAACGCTTCGAAGCCTACGACTGGAGAGTTCTGGTCTGCGAAAACGCCAACGATTTCGCCCAGATCGACGCGGCCATTTCCAAGGCGAAAGTTTCCGACGGGCGGCCCACGCTGGTCGTCTGCAAGACCACCATCGGCTTCGGCTCCCCCGCCAAGGCCGGCAAGGCCAGCAGTCACGGCGAACCTCTGGGCGAAGAAGAGCTTGCCGCCACCAAGAAGGCTCTGGGCTTCCCCGCCGAATCCTTCTACGTGCCTGCGGAGGTCTCCTCCATGATGGCCAAGAGAGTCGCCGAACTGGAGAAAGAGGCCGCTTCCTGGGATGCGGCTTTCCAGAGCTTCAGCGAAAAGAATCCGGAAAAGATCGCGCTCCTTTCCAAAATGATGAACAAGGAAGTCCCCGCGGACCTCACGGAACAGCTCCTCAAGGCCGCCCCCATGGACAAGCCCGTTGCCTCCCGCGCTTCCAGCGGAGCCGTGCTGCAGAAGGCTTCCGAGCTGGTTCCCGCCCTCTACGGCGGAGCCGCCGACCTGGCCCCCTCCACCAAGACCAACATCAAGAACAGTACCGACTTCTGCCCCGAAAACCGCGCCGGCAAGAACTTCCACTTCGGCGTGCGGGAAATGGCCATGGGCTTCATCGCCAACGGCATGACCCTGTACGGCGCGGCCATCGCCTACTGCTCCACCTTCTTCGTGTTCTCCGACTTCATGAAGCCCGCCGTGCGTCTCGCCGCTCTGCAGGGCCTTCCCGTGATCTACGTATTCACCCATGACTCCTTCTACGTAGGCGAAGACGGCCCCACCCACGAGCCCATCGAACAGCTTGCCATGCTCCGGACCATTCCCGGCATGACCGTTCTGCGTCCCGCGGAAGCCACGGAAGTGGCCCACGCCTGGAGCTACGCCATCACCTGCGGCAAGCCCGCCGCCCTCATCCTCACCCGGCAGGATCTGCGTCCCTACGACGCGGAGACCGCCAGGAAGGTGGATATCGCCAAGGGCGCCTATGCGGTCTCCAGCGATGAGGGGTTCGAATACCTCCTCATCGCCACGGGATCCGAGGTCAATCTTGCGCTGGATGCGGCTGCTCTCCTGCGTGCGGAAGGCAAGAAGGTCCGGGTCGTTTCCATGCCCTCCTGGGAACTTTTCGAAGCCCAGAGCAAGGAATACAAAGACTCCGTCATCCCGCCCTGCTGCAAGAAGCGCGTGACCATCGAAGCGGCCAGCACCTTCGGGTGGGCCAAGTATGCCGGAGACGAAGGTCTTTCCATCGGCCTTGATCACTTCGGCGCTTCCGCCCCCTATAAAGTGCTTGCCGAAAAATTCGGCTTCACGGCGCCTGCTGTGGCCGCGAAGATCAAAGAGCATTTCGGAGCGTAAGAGCGCACTCTTCCGAAAGCGGGGAAGAGAAGGATGCTTCTCTTCCCCACCGGGAAAGCCATGAACAACTTCGACCGATTCAGCTCCAGAAGGGATGTGGAGGAGCTTCTTCTTCAGAATTCCCGACTCCGGGGAGAGGAAGAGGCCGTCTCCTCCGTGGAAAATTTCATCCGCGGAGGATTTGTTCTTTTTCCGGTCAAAGGCAATCTCAAACGGAAGGTCTTCCGTCTCAGGAACAATTCCGGAAGAGAGCTCTACCTCAAACTGTTCGCTCCCCGGAAATTCCCCCTCCAGTTTCTGCGTCCTTACGCCGCAAGGGAGTATGCGGCGGCGCGGGAGCTGGAAAAAGCCTCCGTTCCCGTCATTCGCTATCTGCTGTGGGGAAAAGGGGAGAACAACTGCTCCTTCTGCGTTTCGGAAGGGGTGAAAAACGCGCTTTCCGCAAGGGAATACTTCTTCAAAAGTCTGCTGAAAAAGGATCCCGGGGAGGCGGCAAAGTTCCGCAGCGCCCTCAACGATCTCATCCGCTCCCTTTCCGAAAAGCATTTCCTTCATCCCGACTTTCATGCCGGGAACATGATTTTCGCCCCGGAAGAACAGAAAATGCTTCTTCTGGATCCCTGGGGCGTGCGGGAGACCTTCTTCCGCACGAAAAAGGCGAAGATCTTCCTTTGCTCCGTCTGGACGGAACTGCAGGATTTCCTTTCCGACGACCTCATCCTTTCCGACATGGTGAACTCTTCTCTCTGCGGAAAAAAGATCGACGGCCTCCCCATTCTGGAAAAGGCCCGGGCGCTTTACCGGAGGGAAAACCGTTCCAGACGCCCCAAGATCCACGCAAGAGCGCTTGCCGGGCACTACCGCTACACCACGGTGAAAAAAGAGAAGGACGGAGAGTACGTCTTTTCCCACACC
>JAGAEF010000214.1 GCA_017613255.1 Lentisphaeria bacterium | reverse complement strand
CTTCCTCAGCCACTGGATGCGGGATATCGTGGACTGGCCCGGACACGAGGCGGACGGTTACGATTTCGGAAAACTTCTCCGCAGGAAGGATAAAGGAGTCCCCAAGCCCGCCACGACGCCCTCGGGAAGGGAGATCGGGGAGGCCCATTTCGTGGGCAATGCCAATCAGGCGTGGTCGCTGGATGCTTTTGCTCAGATCGCCGACGTGCTGGGAAAGAAGAAAGATGCCGCATTCTTCCGCAAACGCGCTTCCGACGAGCGCGCTCTTCTGCGGAAAACCATGTTCGATGAGGCGACCTCCCTCTATGTGGACGTCCCCGGCTCCAAACACACCTCCCAGCACACCAGCATGTGGGAGATCTTCGGAAATATCGCCACGCCGGACCAGTATCCCGCCTTGCTCCGGCATTTGCGGGAAAAACGCATGTCCTGCAGCGCCTGCGTCTCCTCCAAGCTCATTGCCGCCCTCTACATGGCGGGGGATGAGGAGCAGGGACTGCGTCTGATGTGCGACCGCTCCTCCAACCGCTCCTGGAGCAACATGCTCCGGCTGGGAGCAACCGTCACCATGGAGGCCTGGGACCACTACATCCATCAGGGCATGGATCTTGTTCACCCCTTTGCCGCCTCTCCCGCCCACCTCATCCCCCGGGAAATGTTCGGGATCAAACCCATTCTTCCCACGATGAAACGCTTTTCGCTGGTTCCCCGCACGGCCTTCCTGAAGGAGGCGGAACTCCAGCACCCCACCGTCTACGGCCCCATCCGGGTCTCCGTAAGCAAAAAGGGGAATATGGCGCAAATGCGTGTTTCCATCCCGAAGGGGACGGAGGCGGAAGCGGATCTCTACGGCAAAAAGAAGCTCCTTGCCGCGGGAGAACACCTTTTGAAAGCGGAGTGCCCAAAGTATGACACCTTTGCCTGAACCCAAAGAGGAAAACGCTTTTCTCCCGCCCGTTTCCGCGGGCAATTTCCGGAGGAAAACCTTTTCCGTCCTTGACGGTTTTTCCCTGTTCTTCAGCGGTCTTGCCGCGGGCGGGCTCGTCTCCCTTTTCCTCACAAGTTTCCTCGTTCTTGCGACCTGCACGCTGGGCTGGAGCAAATGGATCCCGGACAAGGCGCTTTTTTTCGTGCTGCCCGTCGTTATGCTCCTCGCGACCGGTTTCTTTTTCCGGGTCATACGCAGACAGGAGAAGAAAGGATCCGGAAAAGAGCTTCCCCTCGTAAAAAGAAGAGGAACGAGTTTCCTTCTCTGGGGGACTCCCGCATTCCTCCTGATGGCGGGAGGATTGATTCTTTCCTTCCATACGGAAAGCGATCTCTGGCTTCTTCCGGGACTTTTTCTTTCCATTGCCGTGCTTCTTCTTTCCCTCTTTCTCCCCTTCGTCACGGAAGCACGCAACGACGGCAGACGCGTCTTTTCCTTCCTTTGCGCGCTGGGTGTTTTCTTTGTTACGGGGCTGATTCTGGGCAGGACGGGGCACGCCCTGAAATACGAAGGAGAGGACGTTTCCCGGATCCCCAAACTTTCCTCGTGGCAGAAGAAACTTTTCTTCCCGCCCAACGCGAAAAAGATCAAACTTTCCGGCACGACCACGGCCTTCCGGTACACCTGCACGCTGGAAGAAAAGGATTTTTTAGCCTTCCAGAAGGAGAATTCCTATTCCTTCAAGGCGGAAACTTCTCCCGGGATCCTGCAGGAAGCGGACGGCTCCATCCGGGAATGCGATTCGCCCCGGCATACCTTTTCCAACCGGAGAAGAGACGGAGGAGGAGCAAGTTTTACCTATATACCCGGGGAAAAGAAGTTCTACGGCTCCTGGTCCCATCACTGAGGGAGGTTTTTCCGCAGGTACTCTCCGGGGGAGCAGTGCATATAGCGGGAAAAAAGCCGGGAAAAATTCCCCGGATCGGAAAAGGAGCAGGCAAGAGCGACCTCCTTCACCCGGTATTTTCCGGAACTCAAAAGCCGGGCGCAGTAGATGATCTTCTGCTGAAGAAGATACTGGTGAAGAGGGAGTCCCGTCACCTCTTTGAAGAGACGCCGGAAATGGATGAGGGAGATCTTTTTCTCCTTCGCCATGGCGGGAAAATCGTACTCTTCGAAAGGATTGAGAGCGATCCTCTGGGCAAGTTCCCCCATTGCGTAGGAGTCGCGGTTGCTTTCCACGGGGAGCGGGGAAAGGTACTGCCGCAGCTCCCAGATCATTTTTTCCAGAGTGAAGACCATTCTGTCGTGAAAGGCCTCCTTCTGGGTCTGGAAATCGTTGACGATGCTCATGAACCCGATCTCCAGCTCCTTTTCCAGCGTCTTGTCCAGCGCGATATATCCCTTCGGGCAGCTGCGCAGAAAGGAACGCAGGATCCGTTCCCCCCGCTCCCCGGAAAAGTTCACCCAGAGATGGTCGTAAAAATCCCCCGTCTCGTTGATGAAGCGCAGCGGCGCCCCCGGCGGGACCCAGGCAAGGGCCGGCCCCTGCAGGAAAAGTTTCCGTTCCCCGTACTCCAGAGTGACGCTCCCCCTGCGGATGAACTCGAAGGAGGCCGACGGCACGGAAACGAACTTCTTCTGGGGGGCCAGCATGAGCACCCGGGAGGCGTAGACGATCTCCAGATCCGAAAAATAGTCCAGGGCTGCTTTTTCCATATCTCCTCCTTTTCCCGAAAACGCCTTTTTGACGAAAAAATACTCTTCTTTCCCGAAAAATCAAGTTTATTGTCAAAAATAATCATTTCCTTTCTCGCAAAAATGTTTATTCCGTACAAAAAATCCCCTCTTTTTCCCCTTGTATTTTCTGTTCTTCCCGTATATAATAGGGTATGCATTCTTTTCTTCACTTTCAACAATACACAAAAAAAAGGAGCGAAACATGAAGAAAGTGGCAGTTCTGGGATTGGGTATGGGCGGAGAATGGGCAAAGGCGGCTTGGGAGCTTCCCAACGCCGAACTGTGCATGGT
>JAGAEF010000020.1 GCA_017613255.1 Lentisphaeria bacterium | reverse complement strand
GGGACGGGCTGTACGCGGACTTCGGAGGCGCCCACAATGGTTCCATCGACGGAAAGATCCGCTACCGGGCCCACTATCTCAAGATGCGCGCCATCCGCAGGACCATAGGCAGACACGGTCTCTTCTACGCCCACAGCGGCATGCTCTCCTCCGGAATAGGGCTCACTCCGGAACTCGTGGACGGCTACGTTTCGGGGGAGGGGGAGCACGGCGCGCTGGGGGACGGGAGATTCCTCCACGAATCCATCAGCGGCTCCTATCTCACCAACGGCACCTTCTGGACGGCGGCGTTTCCCCATTACGGGGATGGCAGACAAGTTCCCTACATGGCCTCCACGGGGCAGTATCCCCATGTGCCGCTGGGCAATCAGTGGAAAAGTTCCTCCCTCGCCCATCCCGGCGTGCCGGGGATCAACGACCTTTACCTGCGCGATCTCTGGAGACTGTGGGGAACCTTCAAAAACATGCGGGACCTTGTATACTATACGGACTACAACGCTCCCGGCGTGCTGGAAAATCCCGCAAGGGAAAGGACGGGAGCCTATCTGCAGATCGACCCGGAAAAACGAGTCGCCCTGCTCATTCTTTCCAATTTCGATTCCGTCTCCCGGACGTGTTCCCTTCGCGTTCATTGGGAAAAGACCGTTATGGGCGCCCGCAGGAAGGGAGAAGCGGTGTTCGCCCTCCTGCCCGGAACCGGGGAGAAAGCGCCCAGAGCGGTTCCTTTCGATTCCTTCACGGACTTTTCCATGGAAACAGCCCCCAACGGGGTATGCGGTTTCCTTTTCGGGGAAAAAGAGACGCTTGCCCCCCTTCTCAAGGAGTACGAAAAGCCCTTCCCCGCGCCTTCCGGAGAGGCGGAAGAACACCTCAAAAAGGTGGAGGAACAGAAAAAACTGCGGGAGGCGCCTTCCCGTCCCGTGGAAGAGCTGTATATGAAAGTGGTCATGCCGGAAGCCCATATCCCCTTCATCTGCGTGCGCGCCTTCCACTCTCTGGAACACAGGATCGGGGTTTTGAACGAAAAAAACGAGTTCGTTCTTCTGGGATATCTTACCCGGCACGGCTTCACCAAAGAGAAACCCGGAGAAGGGGACTGGATCTGGGCGGAGGAGGAGTCCCCCTGGATCCCGTTGCGGGAGATCTTCCCGCAAGGGGGCGTGCACAGGGTCGTCATCCGCAGTTTCGGGGTCCTGATCTGCGGAAAAGGGGAGTACTTCCACTCCCTCCACACCCTGATCCTTTCTCCGGAAAAGAACAGAGACTGCAGGGAGGCAAGGCACCTCATCTTCCTCAACGAAGTGGAGCCGGAGCGGGAAAATTTCCATTTTTCCGTCAATCTGACCACGAAAGCATAACCCATTCATTCGATCACACAGCATAAACAAAAGGAGTTTTCCATGGAAAGAAACATGTACAAATACGAGGAGCTCACCCCTGCGGAGTTCGACAGCGAAAAGAAGCGCGCTTCCATCATCTACGTTTCTTCCGGACCGCTGGAATACCACGAGGAGGCCAATGCGCTGGGCGTGGACCTGCTGAAAGGGTATCAGTGGTGCCTCAAATCCGCGGAAAAGACAGGCGGGATCGTCTTTCCGCCGCTTCCGGTGGCTCCGGACTGGGTCTGGCCGCTGGACAGCTGGGAAAAGCTGCGGGCCCGCTGGAAAAGCGTGTACTTCGGCAAATATACGAAAGTGCCTCTTCTCTATCCGGGGGTCATGTTCAGCCGGGAGACGGCGGAACGCGTCTACCGGGAACTTCTGGAAACCTTTGCCGATTTTCTGGGCTTCAAACTGTGCGTTTTCGTGGGCTCCCACGGGCCTGCCGGACAGCTCATCAAGTACATCGTCGCAAGGGAAAACGGCCTTTGCGGAGAAAACCAGCTGCCCGGAAAGGAGGTTTCCAAAGGCGGAAAGTTCCACGGCATGGAGGTCATGACCGTGGGCAGTCTGGATTTCTGCCGGGACGTGGTGGATGCCTTCTACAAAAAGAACAATATTGCCAGGATCGGCCACGGCGGCGTATGGGAAAGCGCCTTCAACTATGCCGTCCACCCGGAATATTTCCAGACCAAGTTTCTGGACGGGACAAAGTATTTCCAGCACTACGGAAACCTTACGGAGGAGCATTTCACTTCCGGAGGCCCTTCCGGAACCCCGGATCAGGCCTTCATGCCGGAGTCCTGGACGAAGACGACGGAGTGTTTCCGCCCGGTCCTTTCCGAGTACCGCAAATTTACGCCCCAGTTCGCCGAGGAGCTGGAAAAAGTGACCGTGGAACGGTTGTCCGAAGCGGTGAAAGAAAAGTATGCGGCCATTCCCGCAGAGGAAAAGAAGAACTGATCATCCTTTCCGCAAAAACGTTCGGCGGAGAAAAATGCGGGAAAAACGGGCCGGGAAGAGGAGGAAACACCGGATCGAAGTAATATACTCCCGAAACGGTCTTTTTCAAGCCTTTTTCCGGAGAAAAAGGAAAGGTTTTCGGGAAAAAGTTTTCTCCTCTTCTTTTTGAAGAAAAATATGGGGGTTTTTCTTGACAAAAAGGTCCTTAAGCGCCATATTAATTAGGATAATCCGATGCGGCTTCCCGCAGAGACAAGCACGGACACAAAGACACAATAACATACTGGAAAGGACATCTCATGCCTAAGCGCACAGACATCAGCAAGATCCTCATCATCGGCTCAGGACCCATCATCATCGGACAGGCCTGCGAATTCGATTACTCCGGAACTCAGGCCTGCAAGGCCCTGCGGCAGGAAGGCTACGAGATCGTCCTCGCCAACAGCAACCCCGCCACCATCATGACCGACCCCGAAATGGCAGACCGCACCTATATCGAACCGATCACCGCGGAGTTCGTCGAGAAGGTCATTG
>JAGAEF010000213.1 GCA_017613255.1 Lentisphaeria bacterium | reverse complement strand
TCGCCATCTCTCCTTCCACCCGTCATCTGGCGTGGAAGCATGACGAGCGCAGCGAATTCACCTTCACGCTGGAGCCGTAACGCCGGTCGGGGCAGCCACCGCCGCACGCGATTCCTGCACGGAAAAAACGTCTTCTTCCGTGGCGTTTTTCCCGAAAATGGGTCCTGAAAAAAACTCGAAAGAAAAATCGTCTCCCCCCGGGAGCACGCCGGACTTGAAAAAAAGCGCAGGCATGCTATGTTATGACGGTACAGTCCCGGAAGCAACGAGAAAGGCAACAATTATCCCACGGCGGACCTTGCGCAAGGCATGCAGGGCAAAGTGGATGCGAGGTCAATATGCCGGAATCCGAAACCGAATCCGAAAACACACCGAAAGTTTTTTCCGCGGAACTTCTGTTCGTTTCGCATTTCAATCTTGCCCTGCAGCAGAATGCTTTGCCCGTGGCATACGCCCTGAAACTCTGCAACGGCACGGAACACCCTCTCGAACATCTGGAGTGCCGCGTCACTACCGTCCCGGAGTTCATCCTTGAGAAAAAATGGCAGGTGAGCGATCTGAAGGAAGGAGAGGAGCTCGTCCTCGACAAACTGGGGCTCGAACTCAATTACACGCTTCTTTCCGAACTTTCCGAAAGCATGAAAGGCAAACTGGATCTGGAAATCCTTTCCCACGGCGAGGTCATTTTCCGGAAAGAATATGACTGCGAAGCCTTTGCACCGGATCAGTGGCTGGGCATGAAGATCATGCCGGAACTGCTCGCCTCCTTCGTCACACCCAATCTGGATGCGGTCATCCGTCTGCAGAGCGCCGCCGCAGGCGAACTGGAACGGGCAACGGGCAGTTCGGCGATCCTGGGGTATCAGGCGGACAAAAAACATGTTTACGAGGTCTGCGCCGCGATATACAGGGCGATCCACGCCTGGGGCATACAGTATTCCAATCCGGCAGCCTCCTTCGGCACGCCGGGCCAGAGGATACGTTTTGCCGACGCCATATACCAGTACAAGCTGGCGACCTGTCTGGATACCGCGCTCCTTTTCGCCTCCGTGATGGAAGGGTGCGGTCTGCATCCTGTCATCATGGTGCAGAAGGGACACGCCTATGTGGGATGCCACCTGAAAGAGCGTTATTTTTCCGACATCCCCATGGACGATCTGCAGGCGATCCGCAAACTTGCCGATCTGGATGAATTTCTGGTCATCGAAACGACGATGGTCACCGGAAACGCCACCTTCGCGGAAGCGGAGGCTGCGGCAAGAAGCCGGCATCTGAACATCGACGACGAATTCGTTTTCGCCATCGACATCCTCCGCGCACGGTACAGCGGAATCAATCCCCTGCCGTTGAAAAAAAGCGTCAACGGGGCCGAATTCGCCCCGGTGGAGCGGAAAGGGGCCCGGCAGGAAGCCGAAGAGACGCGAACATTGGAAGGCGAAGTGGATCTTTCCCGCCTCTCCACGGAAAGCGCCCTGCCCTCCCGGGTCGTGCGCTGGACACAGAAACTGCTGGATCTTTCCCTTCGCAACCGCCTTCTGAACGTGCGGGATACGAAATTCGTGATCCCCATTGCCTGCACGGACATTACCGTGCTGGAAGACAAGATCGCCGCCAACGAATCCCTTACGCTGGGTTCTCTTCCCGATCTGCTGGGAGAAAAGGATCTGCACGATCTTTCCATGCTGCGCAACAGCGATGTCAAAACAAACATGGATCTGCTGCTGGAACATGAGCTTTCCCAGCAGAGACTCTGGACACCGCTGGCTCCGACCGAAATGTACCGGAGGTTGACCGCCCTCTACCGTCAGGGGAAAACCGATCTCGAGGAGGGCGGGGTCAATACGCTGTACCTTGCCATCGGCTTCATCGAGTGGAAGGTTTCGGAACGGGACGAAAAAAGTTATCTGGCCCCCATCCTTCTTCTGCCGGTGCGTCTTCAGCGCAAATCCATCGTGGAAGGGATCCGGATCACCCGCGTCGACGGGGAAACTCTGGTCAACGAGACCCTGCTGGAACTTTTGAGGAGCCAGTATCACCTGACGGTGCCCGGGCTCTCCCCTCTGCCCACGGACGAATCCGGCGTGGATGTGAAACTGGTCATGCAGATCTTCCGGCAGTCGGTAAAGGAGATGAAAGGCTGGGAGGTCCGGGAAGAGGCCAGGATCGGGCACTTTTCCTTCGGGAAATTCGTCATGTGGACGGATCTCACGGCCCGGCTGGACATTCTCGTGAAAAATCCCATCATCGCCCACCTGATCTCCGGAGGCGGCCTTTTCGATGACGGTATCGAGGTCTTTCCTCCGGAAGAGATCGAGGCCCATCTGGATCTTTCCAAGCTGTTCTGCCCCCTGAGTGCCGACTCCTCCCAGCTGGCGGCGGTCCTTTATTCCCAGATGGGGAAAAGTTTCGTCCTCCACGGACCTCCCGGAACCGGGAAGTCCCAGACCATCACCAATATCATCGCCCACAATCTTGCTCTGGGGAAAAGGGTGCTGTTCGTCTCCGAAAAGAAGGCAGCTCTGGATGTGGTGCACAAACGGCTCTCCCAGATCGGACTCAAGCCTTTCTGCCTCGAACTTCACTCCAACAAGTCGGGGAAAACGGAGGTGCTCTCCCAGTTCAACGAGGCTCTGCTTCTTGCGGAAACCGGGATCCCTTCCGAGTGGGAAAGCACGATCGCCTCCCTGGATTTTCTCCGGAGCGAACTGGACGGCTATGTCCGGGAACTGCATCACGGCTTCCCCAACGGTTTTTCCGCCTACGACTGCTTTTCTCATTTCCTTTCCCGAAAGGAAGGAACAAACGCGCCTGCCGTCACACTGGAGGCGGATCTTCTTGCGCAATCCCGGGAGGAATACGAGGACGGCAAGCAGAAGTTCACCGCATTGGCGGAGTGCGGAAGAAGGATCCGTCCGGAAAGTGCGAAAACGTTCGACGAGCTCGATCTTCTCCAGTGGAGCCCGGTACTGGAAAACGATCTGCTTTCCACGGCGAAAAATCTTCTGGAATCCATTGAAAATCTGCGGCGGAAATTCGCCCCTGCCGCGGAGCTCTTTTCCCTGCCGGAACAGCATGAAAAAAAGGGCTTTTACGATGCGGCGACGCTTCTGCAGACCATCAAAGACTGCGAAGACACGCCGGGAACGTTCTTTTGCGGAGGATTTCAGGAAAAGGCCCTGTTCCTTTCCTCTTTCTGCGACAACGCCTTGAACTACCTTTCCCTGAAGGCAAAACTGCAGAATTACCGTCTGGAAACTTTCCCTGACTTCGATTTCCCCGGGATCGCCCGGCGCGTGGAGAAAAACGAGTCTTCGTTCTTCCTCCTGAAATTTTTCGCCAACGCTTCCCTTCTCCGGGAACTTGCCGTTCTGAAAAAGAGCGGAGGAGTCAAGCTCTCCCTTCCCGAACTCAAGGCCCTTCTCCCGGATGCCGAAGCGTATGTACGGTGTTTTCAGGAATACGAAAAGGGCAGGAACAGGGCATCCATCCTTCTTGCGGAACAGTGGAAGGGGGGCGAAGTGGACTGGGAACTTTTGAAACGGAAGATCGGGAACGCCCTTGCCGTTCTGCAGCAGCTGAATGAGATCGTGTGTCCCGGCGACGAGGCGGAAGAAAAAGTCCTGAATCAGCTGGAGTCCATCATGCCCGATATTTCCCGGCGGTGTGCCCGGGGGACCCCCATGCGGCAGGAGATCAACGCATTTCTGGAGGCGTGGAACCGCCTTCAGGAAACCGTGGAATCCTTCGGCAGATTTTCCCGCATTCTGGCCGGGCAGGAGGATCTGGAAACTCTGGAACGTTCTCTCCGCCGGATCGTCGAAAATATTCCCGATCTGCGGAACGCCCTTTTGTACCGCAATCTGCGAAGAGAAGTCAGTCATGCGGGACTGGGGAACATGGTCTCCGTGCTGGAAAGCTCTCCCCCCGGAACAGACGGAACAACTTTGTTCGACGATATGTTCTTCCAGACGATGCTGGATCAGATCCTGAAACGGTCCCCGCTTCTCTGCGGGTTCAGCGGCGCCGTTCAGGAGGAAAGGATCAAAAAATTCCGCCAGTTCGATGCCAAATACATGAATCTCACCAGAAAGGTGATCTTTGCCAGACTTGCCGCAAATCTCCCCCGCCGCCGTTCGGGCCCCTGCCCCGACGGGACCGAACTGGGGATCCTCAAGCGGGAATGCGAAAAACGGGCCCGGCAGAAACCCGTGCGGCTCCTGCTGGAACAGATCCCCACGCTTGCCCCGCTGCTGAAACCCTGCTTCCTCATGAGCCCCCTTTCGGTAGCCCAGTACCTGCCCGCGGACAGCGCCCCCTTCGATCTGATCGTTTTCGACGAAGCTTCCCAGATCCCCGTATGGGACGCCATCGGCGTCATTGCCAGGGGAAAACAGCTTATCGTCGTGGGCGACCCCAAGCAGATGCCGCCCACCAATTTCTTCCAGAAGGGGGAAAACGAGGAAGACGACACCGTGGAAGAGGAAACCAAAGATCTGGAAAGCATTCTGGACGAGTGCATCGTTGCCGGACTGCACTCCACCTATCTCAACTGGCACTACCGCAGCCGGCATGAATCGCTGATCGCCTTCAGCAACCACCATTACTATGACGCAAGGCTGTGCACCTTCCCTTCCGCACGCAATACGGAAAAGCTCGGGATCCGCTTCCAGTTCGTTCCCGACGGCGTCTATGACCGCAAGAACTCAAGGACGAACCGCAAAGAGGCCGAAGCTCTGGTCAGATACATCTTCGACCGTCTCCGGCGCGCCGCAGGAAAGTACCGCTCCATAGGAGTGGTCACCTTCAGTCAGGCGCAGAAAGATCTGATCGAAGATCTTGTGGAAAAGGAACGCAAGTTCCATCCGGAGCTGGAGACGTGCTTCGACGATTCGGGAGAAGAGCCCCTGTTCGTCAAGAATCTGGAAAACGTGCAGGGAGACGAGCGGGACGTCATCCTCTTTTCCGTCGGTTACGCGCCCGATGCAGAGGGCAGATTCTCCATGAATTTCGGTCCCCTCAACCGGCAGGGAGGCGAAAGGAGACTCAACGTGGCCATCACCCGCGCCAAGGAGCAGATCGTGGTCTTTTCCAGTATCCACGCCGACCGGATCGACCTGGCAAGGACCAATGCCGTCGGGGCAGCTCACCTGAAATACTTCCTCGAGTACGCGGAAAAGAGAAACCGCATTTCCTCCGCAGGGACTTCGGAAGGAACGGCGAACAAAAGTTGCGACTCCATTGCGGACTTCCTCGCGGAAAAGGGTTTTCAGGTGGAACGCAATGTGGGTTGCTCCCGGTTCCGCATCGATCTGGCCGTCTGCGATCCGGATCATCCCGGGGATTATCTTCTGGGCATCGAATACGACAACGCCTCCTACGCCGCGCAAAACACCACCCGGGACCGGGAGGAGCTGCGCCGTCAGATCCTGGAGGGACTCTCCTGGCATATCTACCGCATCTGGAGCGTGGACTGGGTCTTCGACCGGAAGCGGGCGGAAAAGGAGCTTCTGGAGTATATCGAAAAGATCGGAAACGATTCTTCGGAAGAGCCCGAGCAGACGCAGGTGCAGGAGGAGGAGATTCCCGCTGCGGAAGAAAACGCGTCCGCTCTTCCCGCAGCTCCGCAATGTTCCGAAAACCGGAAAGAGTACAG
>JAGAEF010000212.1 GCA_017613255.1 Lentisphaeria bacterium | reverse complement strand
GGACGAGGGGCCAATCCTCCAGCGGGAAGCTCTTCCCGTCGGGGGCCAGTCCGCTTCTCCCCGTGGCCACGATCTTGCCGCCCCGGGCAAGGTGGGCAACGATCTTTTCTTTCATCTCCTCGGTAAAGACCACATCGTCGGCAAGGATCAGAACCTTGTATTTTTCCCACGTTTCGGACCGGGGGGTAATGGCGTCGCACTGGTATTTGAGTTCCGTAAGCATCCGGACGGCGGATTTCATGATGAGGGAGTCCCGCAGTTCCACGCCGTCGTTGGAAACGATCCCCACTTCCGGCGTATTCACCGTGTCACAAGTCCACGCGTCATAAGTCCTCAGCGTCCCGTACACCTTTTCCAGCAGATCGAAGACCGGCTGATCCATATCTCCCCGGGGATGGAAGTGGCCGCCCACTTCCGGGACCATTCCGTTGGCCATGCCGTAAAGGAGGTCGTATTCCAGCCCCTCCTCTTTCCGGAGCCCGCCGAAATCGCCCCAGTTGTAAAATCTTCCCGTCATGTTCAGCACTTCGTTCCCCCCCGCGATGGTCCGCAGGAAATGGGCCTGAACGGGGAGATAGTCGTACCCCAGCTCCTTCGTGGTGGGGAGGCACTCGCACTCCAGCTGGGTATTGTACCCGATCATGGATTCCATCAGCGCGCCGTTCATGAAGAACCTCGCCTCGGGATTGCACTGCTTCGTCACAGCACACAGTTCCCTTCCGAAATACTCGATGGCCTCTTTGGTGTGGAGGAAAAGGTGATGGGGATTTTTCCAGTCCCGTCCCTTCTTCCGCATCTCCTCCACGCAGGAGGGGCAGACGCAGGTATAATAGAATCCCATGCAGTCCAGAAAGATCCCGTCCGCCTTGTAGTCGGTGAGGACCTCCCTTGCCATATCGAACACATGTTCCCTGTAGGAAGGATTGCTGTAGCAGGCGGCGCGGTTTTCCACGCTGACGCGGTCGGGCATGTAGTGATGTCCTTCCGGAGCCACCCGGCACCATTCGGGGTGATGGATGAACTCTTCGTCGCTGAGCCCGCCGTTGAAGTAGGCGCTTACGCCGATGCCGCGCTTGTGACAGCTTTCGATGACCTCTTTGAGCAGATCCCGCTTCAGGGAGGGGTGCTTGTACCCGAATCTGGTATCGTAGTAGGCGTTCCCCTGATTGCACCTGGCGCACCAGGTGATGAAATCCACATGACAGCGGACAAGGTTGTCCGCGAAACGTTCCGCATCGAACCTTTCCCCTACCTCCGGCTGGATGGTGGAGGTATGGAAGTCGAAAAACAGCGCGTTTTTGATCCTTTTTCTCATAAATGAACCGTCCGTATTTTCCGTCTGAAAAAGAGAGCCTGTATTCTCGCGGTATATATTATATGCGCAAAGGGGGGGAAATAAAATGTCATTTTTCAAATATTTCATGTCATTTTTTCCCATTCTTCCGGAAAGAAAAACCTTCCCCCGGAAAAGTCGGGGGAAGAGGAAAAAGGGAAAAAAAGATCAGGCGCGTTTTTCTTCCAGCAGTTTTCCGCAGAAATCCGCAAGAAGCGCGGCGCTCTTTTTCAGGACTTCGTCGGAACACGCATAGGAGAAACGCACGAAGGAATCTTCTCCGAATCCGCATCCCGGGGCGGCGGCAATATGCGCTTCCTCCATCAGGCGGTCGCAGAATTCCGTACTGGAAAGTCCGTAAGAAGAAATGTCCGCGAAGACGTAGAAGGCTCCGGAAGGCCGGGAAAATTTCAAGCCGGGCACCTTTTCCAGAAGGGAACAAAAGAGTTCCCGTCTCGCCTTGAAGGCGTTCTTCATCTTCACGCACTCGTTCCCGCACTCCCGGAGGGCCGTCAGGGCGCCGTACTGGGCAAAGGTGGTCACATTGGCCACAAGATGGGTCTGCAGGGCATCGATCTTCCGCACCAGCCACATGGGAGCAGTGAGGAACCCCACCCGCCAGCCGGTCATGGCGTAGCTTTTGCTGAAGGAGTTGATGGTGACGGTGTGCGCATTGATCTCGGGAGAAAGGGAGGCTATGGGGATATGAGGAAGCGCTTCATCGTAGGCAAGAGCTTCATACACCTCGTCGGAAAGGATCATGAAATTTTTCTCCACGGCATAGTTTCCCAGCATCTCCAGAGCCGTCTTCCGGTAAACCGCTCCGGTGGGATTGGAAGGAGAACAGAGCACCACCAGACGGGTCCTTTCGTTCACGTATTTTTCCAGATCCTCTTTCGTAAGTTCGAAATTGTTTTCCCGGAAGGTCGGTACGAAAACGGCCTTTGCGCCGGAAGCGCGGATCATGTGAAGATGGCTCACCCAGTAGGGCACCGGCAGGATCACCTCGTCCCCGGGCCCGCAGAGGGCGGCAATGGCGCCGCCGCAGGCGAATTTTCCCCCCGGCGTGATGATGATCTGTTCCGGCGTGCTGTCTATCCCGGAGGCACGGAACTTTTCCGCACACGCCTCCCGCAGTTCCCCGATCCCGGCGGGAATGGTATATTTGGTCATTCCCCGCCTCATGGCGTCGGCGCAGGCTTCCTTGATGACGTCGGGCGTATCGAAATCGGGTTCCCCCACGGAAAGCATATAGACTTCCACGCCTTGCTGCGCAAGAAGGATGCCTTTTTTCAGCGTGCCCAGCGTTTCCGAAGGAGGCAGGGCCCCCAGCAGACCTGTGGTATGTTCCAGATCTTTCATGTTCTCTCCTTTTTTGGCGGCGGCAAAAAAATTCCCCGTTTCCCATAATATACCGGGAAGCGGGGAAAATGCAAGAGAAAGCTTATTTCTTTTTGCTGACCAGATAGACTCTCTGCCAGATCCCGCCCTCTCCGTTTTCGTCCATGACTTTGACGTGCACGAAAGTCTTCCGGGGCTTTTCCCAGTCGACGGCGGAAGTGATGTCCACGGCAAAGGCCTTCGTTTCGTCCCGGGGATTCTTGTATATGCGGGTGTGCACGTGCTTCCCGTTGACGTACACCTTGCAGGATTCGTCCACGGCGCCGAAAAGGAGGAAGACTTTCCTGTCCTTCCAGTCCGCAGGCACGGCAAGGGTCCTTGCGTACCACGCCGCCCCGTCGTAGGTGGTGAGGAATTTCTTCATTTCGGCGGACATGAAAGGCATTTTCGGCGTGCCCTGCCAGTAGGTGTGGGTGGGAGCCTGTTCCTTCCATTTGCCGAATTCCTCGTCGGTGGTCTCATACCACTTTTCCTTTTCGCCCACATTCCTGGGGTCCACCTTGAAGAACCAGAAGACGGGGGTATCCAGAACGGGAAGATCATATTCCGCAGTGACCTTGGCCTTCTTGAGGCCGGTATAGTCCCCCCAGCGGATCTCCGTGGAAGTGGCGCCTGCCGTGCTGTTCCCCATGATGACGGGGTGCTCCTTGCGGAAATCCAGAAGCTTGCGGGCGTTGTTCATCTTTTCCGTTCCCGCGGAAACGGCGGCAAGATAGATCAGACGGGCGTGAGCGTTGACCAGAACGAGTTCTTCCACCCGGATGCGTTCCGCCGGGGAAAGTTCCTTTTTCAATGCCTCCTTGAGGAAGGATTCCGCCTTGTCGAAATCCTCCGCCTTATAGTATTTCTTGGCGTTCATGAGGATCCCCCTCCCCACGTTGAAGTAGCGGGAGACCTTGAGGATGTTCCCGTAATCCGGCTCGATGCGCTTTTCCCAGTTTTCCCGCCAGAGTTCGAAATACTTCTTCACGTCGTCCGCCCCCTTCCCGTAACCGGAAAGGTACTCCTTTTCCCACACCTCGAAGGGCGTTTCCGGGGAAAGGATGGTGCGGGAAATGACGTACATGGGGAAGGAGAAGGTGGCCATGGTCACCGCGCTCAGATTGTCGATGTTGCAGCCCACCACCTCCGGGCGTTTCAGCGTCTGGGAAAAGAGCTTCCACGCATGTTTTTCGAACCCGATGGGCAGGAAGGAGTGGAAATAGCAGGGGAGATTTGGGCGCATCCGGATCTTTTTCGCCCCCATCTTGATCCAGTTGTCCAGCTGGGCAAGGCAGTGGTCCAGCCGGTAGTCCGTGGGGCAGAAGGTGACGAGGATATTGTCCGCTATGCGGGTCTTCAGCGGCGGCTCTTCCGTTTCGCAGTAGGCAAGGAAATGCACCATTCTGGCCGGCTGGAGTTTTGCCGCCTTTTCCGCCACCTTGTTGGCCAGGAAGAGATAACGGTCGGAAAGGTGAGGCCATTCCGGGATCCGGGGCCGGGGCACATCCAGTTTTCTGCATGCTTCGCAGTAGCAGTAGGCGCTTCCGTCGTCGTTGTTGGAAAGATTGATCTCCTTGTCCGCCTTCTTGCTCTTGAGATGCAGACCGATGATGAAGTCGGGCAGTTCCGGATTGGAACAGCACAGCTGGACCTGATGATTGACCCTTTTGTTCGCGGAGGGAGCGGCCGCCGCCGCATCCATGGCATGGGGTTTGGAATTCCGCGGCCCCCGCACGCCGTTCTTGTTCAGGGAGAAGTATTCGGGGTGCTCTTTGCCGTAATCATACCACCATGTATAAAAGGCGTGGGCGGTATTCCAGGAGATGAAGCGGTCGGCCTTCACGTTGCTGATCCACTGCCGTCTGGTCTTGTCCTTGTCGGCCCCGCCCGCCCAGATGAAGTGTTCCTCGAAGCGGTCCACGAACTCCCCTTTCCCGTTTTTGATCTCGATCCTTTCCCGTGGCCGGAAAACGGTGTTGCGGTAATCCATCCAGACGAACCCGAGCTGTTTTTCCAGAAAGTCCAGCACGGCATAGCGCAAAAAACGGTCCTTTCCCGTGAAAACGGTCCTGTCGTCCAAGGTCTCCCAGCGCCCTTTCGGTCCCAGATCCTCTTCCCGGAGGATGAATTTATAGGGCTTTTCTCCCGGGGCGAGTTTGCCTCCGGCGACCAGAGAGAGATGTTTCTGCAAGGTTTCCGCCGCCAGAGCACTGGAAGCATTCTTCTTTTCCCGTACGATGACCACGTCTTTGGAGGCGAACTGGGCTCCCGAAGAAGACAGAAGGCAGGCAAAAACCAGAAGCGCCGCCGTTACAGTGAATGTTTTTTTCATTGTGTTTCCCTTTCCTTAATTTATTTTCGAAAATCCGATCTCTTTTTCCGTTTCCGCTTGAAAAACGGGCCCCGGCGTGCTACTTCAGGCAGCAGTTCGGAGGTTCCCTGGAAGAAAATATAGCCCCTTTTCCGGAAAATGCAAAGATAAAAACTTGCACTTTCCGGACAATAAAAACAAGAAGAAACGACATAAAAGAATGAAGAAACCTTCTTTCGTAAAGACAAAGACCGACAGAAGGGTGCGGAGCAGTGAAAGCTGTCTTTTCCGCAAGGTCGTCACGAAACGGAAATTCCTGCGGGAGACGGCGTATGTGGATCATTTGCGCCTGCACAAGACCCTTCTCAACGCCTTCGTCCTTCTTGTGTACGGCGAAACGCTCCGGCTCCCCTCCCCGCCACGGAAAAGGAGGACAAAGGAACATGTCATGCAGCACTCCTGGTCGCTCTTCTTCATCACGGGGGGCAGAGGCTCAGTGGAGTACGGGAACGATCAGAGCATGGCGCTTGCCCCGGGGGACATCTATCTTCTCCCCCCCTTCACCAGAGGGCGCATGCGCATCCGCAAAGGGGAGAAGCTGACCAATATCTATCTTTGCGTCTATGACGCCAGGATCGTGGGGGACATGTGCTCCTCCCTTGCGCTTCCTTCGGCGGGGGTCATGCGTCTCCCGGAAAACGATCACGCCATGAAGGTCTTTCTGGAAAGGTTTCGCTCCTGCATCCTTTCCGCCACCCCGGAAAACCGCGCGGAGGAAAATCTCTCTTTCCTCTGCTATGAACTCTTCCATCACCTGCTCCGTCACGCCATACGCTCCGACGGGAAAAAGGAGGGCTTTGCCAGGCTTCTGCAGACCCTTTCCGCCGCGCCCATGGGGCCGTACACGCTGGAAAGCATGGCAAAGGAGCTGGGGAAAAGCCCCCGGACGGTGCAGAGACTTTTCCGGGAGCACACAGGGAAAACGCCCATGAGATATCTTGCCGATCTCCGGCTGGACTATGGGGCAAAACTTCTGCAGGAGGGGGATTCCGCATTCACGCTGGAGGATACGGCAAGGATCGGCGGGTACAAAAGCACCTCTTCCTTTGCCGCCGCCTTCCGGAAAAGATTCGGCATGTCTCCCGGTGCATGGAAAAACGCCGCCCGGGGGTCAAAAATCTGAAATCTTCCCTACGGCGTCTGATACCAGGCGCCCAGATGGTTCCTCTGGGGTTTGAATTCCGCCGCGTAACGCACCTGACTTGTCCGGTTGGTGAATTTGGCCACATGACCGGGATAGGCAAGGTAGTTGGCATGCAGCGAACTTCCGCCGCCGTGCCGCAGATGGGGGGAATATTTCTGATTGCTTCTTCCGGTCATCTGAGGCAGCTGGCCGTTCCAGGCGGAAACTTCCGCGCCGGGGGCGGCCGCGGAATCGTAAATGAAGGCGTAGGAAGTCGTCAGACTGCCGAAGACGCCGGTATCCACGAACACGCACACGGTGGAAACGTATTTGCCTCTTTCGATGACGGGCGCCTTCAGCGGAGTGAGCCCGGCCATCCCGCCGCCGCCGAAGGTGGAGACGTTGTACCCGTAATGGGTCCCGTAGTACGCCGTGCCGGAGTCCATCAGACCTTTGGCGGTCTTGCCCGTGGTTGCGCAGGTATAGACCTTGCCGAACTTCACATACTTGAAATAGTTGAACATGTAAAGCCACATGGTGCAGACGGAGTTGTTGGGGAATACATACCATTTTCCGGGAGGCCGGGAAGTCATCAGCCAGTCCTTGTTGTCGCTTTTGTAGAACTGGAACCCCAGAGAAAGCTGCTTGAGGTTGCTCTTGCAGGAAATATCCTGCGCCGCGTTCCTCGCATTTTTCAGCGCGGGCAGCAGCATGCTTGCCAGAATGGCGATGATGGCGATGACCACCAGAAGTTCGATGAGGGTGAAAGTGCGCCTTGCGCCGAAAAAGTGTTTTCCCGATCTTTCCATGATCCAACCAGCCTTTCCCGATTTGATTCGATTCTCCGGAAGAGATTTTCCCTTCCCGCTTGAAAAATCTCCCGCAGATGCTAAAGTAAACTGCGGGGAAAGAGTTTTCCTTTTCCCTGCAATATAATGCACGTTCTCGGCAAATGCAAGGGCAAAAACTTGCATTATACGGACAAATCACCATCCGGAAAACGACAAAAAGGCTTTTTATGGAGAAAAAGACGTCCTTTTTCAGGGAAAAAACTTTCGAAAACGCGCATTCCCGGGAGGTCGTTTACCGGGAACGCTTCCCTCGGAAAAACAGTTTTCTGAATACCTTTTCCCTTCTCTCCTGCGGGGAAAGATGGCGGAAACGGGGCAATGAGGGTGTCCCGCTTCCGGAAAGTCTCCCGCGGAAGAAAGATCCCTGCTGGCTTCTGGAAAAGATCCTTTCCGGGACGGCCGTTCTGGAAAGTGAAGGGAGCAGACACATTCTGAAGGCGGGAGATCTTTTCCTCCTTCCCCCATTCACGCAGGGCGACCTTTTCGCCGAAGGAGAAATGCCCCTTGTCAGCCGTTTTCTCCGCATCCGGGACAATGCCGTCATGGCGGGCATGGGGGAACCTCTGGCTGTCAAAAATGCGGGCTTGTTCCATTTCCCGGAACAGGATTTCGCGGGAGATCTTGTGGAAAAGATCTTGGAAATCGCCTCCTCCGGCGAACCGGAAACGTTCTCCTCCCCGGAAGAAACGCTCTCCCTTCTCTGCTACAAACTTTTCTATCTTCTTTCCCGGCGGAAAAAGACCGATGCGGGGGAGTCCCGGTTCGAACTCTTTCTCCGGCATCTTGCCGCCACCCCCGGACGGCCCCACACGCTGGCAAGCATGGCGGAATGGTGCGGAGTGACTCCCCGCACCCTGACAAGGCTCTTCCGCAAGAAACTCTCCACCTCCCCCGTCCAGTATCTTGCGGGGATCCGTCTGGAATACGCCGCCATGCTTTTCCGGAAAGAAACACCTCCCCCCGCCGTAAAAGATGTGGCGGAAAGATGCGGCTACGGCAATGTCCCCTTTTTCACGAGGGAATTCCGGAAAAGGTATCTTCTTTCCCCCCGGGAATACAGGAAAAGGGGCAAGACGTGAGTCTCAAGTTTTCAGTTTCCAGTTTCCAGTTTCCAGTTTTCAGTTTTCAGTTTTCAGTTTCAAGAGGGGGATGGAAAAAAACACGGCTGATGTTCCAGCCCGGGCTGGGGAATACG
>JAGAEF010000211.1 GCA_017613255.1 Lentisphaeria bacterium | reverse complement strand
GCCTATGAGAGTTTTGCGGAAATGCCGCAGGATCGTCTGCCTGATTTTCTGGACGCTTTTTTCCGCGCTCCGGGCGCTGCCCTGCGCCCTGAAAAAAGACAAGTGGAGCGCCGTTTCCGCCATGACGGAGGAGGTCAGGCGCTGGTGCAGGGGGATCCTTTTCCTCTGCAATATCCGTCTTGCCGTCCACGGGAACGCCGCACAGGGAGAAGGGACTTTGATCGTTTCCAATCATACCGGGTATGTGGACATTCCCGTGCACGCGGCAGTCTTCCCCATCCGGTTCGCCCCCAAGGCGGAACTTAAGCATACGCCCGTATTCGGCTGGCTGGCCCGGCTTTCCCGGCCCGTATGGGTGGACCGGAAAAACCGGATGGATTCGGGAAAGTGCGCCGCGGAATTCGCCGCCACTCTGGAACACGGGATCTCTCTTCTTGTCTATCCGGAGGGGACCACCTCCGACGGGACGAAGTTTCTCCCCTTCAAGACGGGGCCTTTCGAGCCCGCCGTAAAGGAGAACCGTTCCGTCCTGCCCGTTCTCACCTTCTATTCCGTTCCGGAAGGGGAAGAGCATCCCGGGTGGTTCGACGATTCGGAAATGACCGCGCATATCTGGCGTTTTCTGGGGATCAGCGAGATCCGGGCGGATCTGTATATCCTGCCCCCCGTCTTCCCCGGAAACATGGACCGAAAAGCCTTTTCCCTTCATGTGCGCTCTCTTATGGAAGAGGCACGGGAAAAGATCATGAAAGAGAAAACATGAAACGATATTTTCTTAAAGGAAAAGAAAGGATACGCAAATGAACAGTGCTTTTCCCCGTCTGCTTCTTTCCCAGTTTTCCGCCGCCTGGGAGCTTTTTTTCACCGTTCCCCTGCCCTCGTTTTTCCGGGGAGAGGCGGAAGAGTGGGAAGAGGAGGAGAATCCCTCTCTTCTTGTTCCCCTGCTGCCGCTGGCGGGGGCCGCGGCAGGACTCATCCTGTATATCCCCCTCACCCTCATCTGCGTGCTGGGCCGCCCCCTTGCCGCGGGGATCCTGGGAGCAACGATAGCCCCCCTCATCATGGAGATCCTTGCGGGAGGAAAGGATCTGCGCAGTCTCGCGCTCTTTCTGGAGCGGCGCAGAAAGGGCATGGATGTGGAAGAGGCCCTGACGCCTCCCGCCAAAAACGCCGCGCCTCCGGCCCAGAGCCTGCTGCTTTTCACCATGTACATTCTGCGCATGATCCTTTTCGGGGTCCTTGCCTATTTCAACGCCTCCTTCTGGTTCCTCGTGGTCTTTTCCGGCTCCTTCTATGTTCGGGCGGAACTCTGTCTTTTGAACATTCCCGGAGAGTTCGGGAAACGCTCTCTTCTTTCCGTACCCGACGGGATGAAGAAGTATCATATTTATGTAACGCTGGCAATCTGCATCCTTGCGGGCCTCATTACGGATATTCCCTTCACCCTTATCGGGTTCCTCATCGTGCTGCTGGCCGCGTTTCTGGCCAAGGGGGCGTGTCTGGAATCGGTTTCCGGGATCAACAAGTTCGCCGTAAGGGTCTTTGCCTACGCTTCCGAGTACATCTTCCTCTTTACGGGCGTGCTTCTCTATGCCAAACCGGGAGCCTGACGCATTCTTTCCGGCAAAATCACAAGACCGACGGAGTAAAAATGAAATATACGGTTTTCCCTTTTCTACTGACGAAGAGCGGCAAAAGCACCACGGGCGCCGAACAGGTCCGTGACGGAGGCTTCTTATGAGCGAACAAAAAAGACGCTTGAAGGTCATTCAGGCGGGAACCACCCACGAACACGCCTCGGGCAAGTTTTACGCGCTTGAGCTCCTGCCGGAGACCTACGAGCTTCTGGGCTATGTGGACGATCTGGAGATCATGGATACGCCCCGGAGGTACGATTTTCTCCCCGTCGGGGTCTATGAGACGGGGAAGCGCTTCACCATGGAGGAGGCGCTTGCCTGCCCGGATCTGGATGTGGCGGTCATCGAAGTACCCAATCTGGAACTGGTGAAAGTCGGCATGCGCTTTGCCGAAAAAGGGGTCCCCATGCATCTGGACAAGCCCGCCGGGGAGAACGTGGAGGATTACGAAGCCCTTCTCGACGTGTGCCGGAAGAAAAATCTCCCTCTGCAGATGGGCTACATGTACCGGGGCAACCCCGCCTTGCGTTTCGTAAGGGAAATGATCCGGGAAAAGGTCGTGGGAGAGATCTTCGACGCAAGTCTGGACATGAACCACGGCTGCGGGAACGAGTTCTATCACAAATACATTGCCAGCTTCAAGGGCGGGATCATGTTCAATCTGGGGTGTCACCTCATCGACTTCGTCTTTTCCGCCATGGGGGAGCCGGAAAAGATCACCCCCTTTGCCTCCTCCGTGCCGGGCCACCCCAGAGGGACGGGAGACAACATGCTGGCCGTACTGGAATACCCCAACGCCTTCGTGAAGATCACCGTGTGCAGCGGAGATTCCGGGAGGACCGAACACAGGAGATGGATCTTTGCGGGGACCAACGGCTATATCCACGTCTCCCCTCCGGAACGGTACGACGGCGAGCCTGTCGTCGTGGAACTCTCCCTCAAGCAGGATTCCAAACTCATTCCCCGGGGGAAGCACCTTTTCCGCTTCCCGCCCCAGAAAGACCGCTATGCCCCCATGCTTCAGGAGTTTGCCCAGATCGTGCGGGGAGAGAAGAAGAACCCCTATACTTACGAACACGACTTGAGCGTCCACAAAGCCACCCTTGCGGCCTCCGGGCTCATTCCGTGGAAAAAAACAGGTTTTGCACCGAAATCCAAGTAGTTCGACAACCATAACAACCCCAGGAGCAAAAAATGGAATATTCCGTTCTCATGGCAAAAGAGCCCGGGAAGATCCGTCTGGAAAAGGTTCCCTTTCCGGAAGGAGCCTTCACCGACGACTCCGTAATGATGAAGATCTGCAAAAGCGCCGTCAGCGCCGGAACCGAATGTGCATGGCTTTCCGGCAAGGCCAACAATGCGGGCAACACCTTCCCCTACTGCCCCGGCTACAGTTCCGCGGGCATCATCGAAAAGGTGGGCAAAAACGTGAAATCCTTCGTCCCCGGAGACCGGGTAGCAGCCTTCACCGTGGGACACCGGTCCGCCGTCATCCTTTCCGAGGAGAACGCCAGGGCAAAACTCTGCAAGATCACCGATGAAAGGGTCTCCCTCAAGGAGGCGGCCTTCAGCTACATTTCCACCTTCCCCATGCTGGGGGTGCGGAAGCTGATGATCGAAATGGGGGAAAGCGTGATGATCGCAGGACTGGGGATCCTGGGGCAGTTCGCCGTCCAGTACGCCCGTCTCCGGGGGGCCGCCCCGGTTCTGGGATGCGACATGGACCCGGCAAGAAGGGCCCTCGCCCTGAAAATGGGGGCGGACGCCGTCTTCGATCCCGCCGAACCCGATTTCACGGAAAAGGTCCGCGCCTTCTGCGGGAAAGGGGTCAATGCCGTCGTGGAGGTCACGGGCAAGGCCGTCGCCCTGCGTCAGGCGCTGCGCTACACGGCAAGAATGGGCAGGATCGTGCTTACGGGCTGCACCCGGGTCCCGGAAGGGGTCATCGACTTCTACAGAGACGTGCATCTTCCCGGCATCACCATCATCGGCGCCCACACCTCCACCCGTCCGGAGGTGGATTCCCGCATCGGCGCCTGGACGACGCTGGACGATATGCGCACCTTCCATCGTTTCATCGCCATGGGAAGGATCGACGCAAAAAGCCTCATCTCCCACGAGTACTCCCCCAGGGATGCCCAGAAGGTCTACGACATGCTTCTCACCTCCCCCAATCCCCCTCTGGGACTGGTCTATGACTGGAGCAGCTTATGAGCACGCAGAACAGACGCTTGAAGGTCATTCAGGCGGGAACGACCCACGAACACGCCACGGGGAAATACAACTCGCTGAAAATCCTTCCGGATACCTACGAGCTTCTGGGCTATGTGGACGATCTGGACATCATGGATACGCCCCGGAACAGTAACGTACTCCACAAGACCTACGAGACCGGGAAGCGCTTCACCATGGAAGAGGCCCTTGCCCTGCCGGATCTGGATGCGGTGATCGTGGAAGTGCCCAATCTGGAACTGGTGAAAACAGGTATGCTTTTCGCCGAAAAGGGGATCCCCATGCATCTGGACAAGCCAGCCGGAGAGAATGTGGAGGATTATGAAGCCCTTCTGAACGTGTGCCGGAAGAAGAATCTCCCTTTGCAGATGGGCTACATGTACCGGGGCAACCCCGCCTTGAGTTTCGTAAGGGAAATGATCCGGGAAAAGGTCGTGGGCGAGATCTTCGACGCCAGTCTGGACATGAACCACGGCTACGGGAACGCTTCCTATCATGAATACATCGCCAAGTTCAGGGGCGGACTCATGTTCAATCTGGGGTGTCACCTCATCGACTTCGTCTTTTCCGCCATGGGAGAGCCGGAAAAGATCACCCCCTTTGCCTCCTCCGTGCCGGGCCACCCCGAAAGCTTCCGGAACAACATGCTGGCCGTGCTGGAATACCCCAACGCCTTCGTGAAGATCACCGCGTGCAGCGGAGATTCCGCGGGGACCGAACACAGAAGATGGATCTTTGCGGGCACAAACGGCTATATCCACGTCTGTCCCCCGGAGCGGTTCGACGGGAAAGAGGTCGTCGTGGAACTCTCCCTCAAGCAGGATTGCAAAGGGATTCCTCAGGGGAAACACCTTTTCCGGTTCCCGCCCCAGAGGGACCGCTACGCCCCCATGCTTCAGGAATTCGCCGAAATCGTGCGGGGAGAGAAGAAAAACCCCTACACCTACGAACACGATTTAAGCGTCCACAAAGCCACCCTTGCGGCCTCCGGGCTCATCGTGTGGGAAAAGTGATTTGCCCTGCAGAAAAGTCAACCTTTATATAAAGAGGAAAAAAGAAAATGTATGCCATGATCCTTGATGAAAAGCGCAATTTCCAGTGGAAGGAACTTCCCGATCCCGTAAGGAAGGAGGGGGAGGTCCTCATCCAGGTGGAGGCCGCCGCCGTCAACCGGGCCGACCTCATGCAGAAGGACGGCTGTTACTCCTCCCCTCCCGACTGGCCCCAGTGGTGCGGGCTGGAGTGCGCGGGAAGGATTCTGGAGACGGGGCAAAATTCCCGCTTCCAAAAGGGGGACAAAGTCTGCGCTCTTCTGGGCGGAGGCGGCTACTCCCGGATCGTCGCCGTGCCGGAGGGAATGGTCCTTCCCATCCCCCGGGGGCTGTCCATGGTGGAAGCTTCCGCCATCCCGGAAGTGTGGAGCACGGTCTATCTCAACATGATGCAGGAGGCAGGCGGCATCAGGAAAGGGGACGTGGTCTTCGTACAGGCGGGAGCCAGCGGCGTGGGGCTTGCCTGCATCCAGCTCGTCAAGTTCTACGGGGGGACCGTCATTACCACCGTAAGCGGAGAAGAGAAGGCGCAGGCGGTGAAAAAGGCCGGCGCGGACATCGTGGTCAACTATAAAAAGGAATCTCTGGAGGCGGTTCTGGAGAAGAATCCCCCGGACATAGCCCTGGACTGCGTGGCGGGCAAGGGCATGGGAGAGTGCTTCCGGCACATGAAGTTCTGCGGAAGATGGATCATGATCGCCAGCATGGCCGGCGGCCCCACCCAGATCGATCTGGAACAGGTCTGGCGGAAAAGGCTCAAACTCATCGGCAGCACACTGCGCAGCCGCACCAGCGAGGAAAAAGCCCGGATCCTCGCCGCTCTGGAAAAGGAGCTCTTTCCCGCCTTCTCCGCAGGAAAGCTCTCTACGAACGTGTTCGCCACCTTCCCCATACGGGAGGTGGAAAAGGCCCACGGAGAACTGAGAAACTCCCGGAACATCGGAAAGGTCGTCCTCACGCTTGTCTGACCCGGGAGGCCGGACAGGCGGCGGGAAAGAAGAACATCGTGTCGTTTCCTGCCGTTTGAAAAATGCAAGTATTTTTTGAAAGATTTTGGAAAAATAAATCTGACTTTTTTTTCTCTTTTTGCCTTGACTATTCGCGAAGAGGGAGTAAAGTTAGTAGTATGGTCCTGTGGGACCGGTGCAGGAAATGTTGATAACTTGTTGACAAATTGTTTGCGGACTCGTTTTTCAGCAGGAAAGAGGGGAAAAACAGGGGGAAGAGGAAACTTTTTTCCAAAAAAAAGATTTTCTCCCCTTGACTTTTTTCTTCTCCTGTTTCCGGAGGGGTTTTCCCCGGCATTCTTCCCGTTTTGAGCACGAATTTGAGGGAAGAAAAGCAGAAAGAACGCTTGGAATGAGGAAGCGATTCCTCCATTTCCGCTTTCTCCTGCGCGGCGTTTGACGCCCGCAAGGGAGTAAGAAGAGAAAAGAACCGCAAATGTTAACAAGTTGCCTTTTTCTGCATCTCCGGGTGCTTCCGCAAGAGCGGAGAACCGGGAAAAACGAAGAGAAACCTGCGCTGCGGGGCCGTCGGGGCTCCGCACGGAAACGATAAGGAAGGAAAGGAAAAATGACAGGGGAGCGTAAACTCGCTTCGGAGCTGTGGGATAAGACGCTGGACTCCCTCCGGGAAATCGTCTCGGAGATGACCTACAGACAGTTCATCGAGCCCATCGTGCCGCTGAGCGTGGAAGAGGATCTCTTCCAGCTGGGCGTCTCCGACGACTTTTTTGCCCAGTGGCTCGCGGACAACTATCTGGACGTCATCGAGGAGAGCATAAGCAAGGTTCTCGGCAAGCCCATGAAGGTCCGCTTCGTGCCCGGATATGCTCCGGAAAAGAAGGAAGGGCCCGCTCCGGAAGAGGAAAGCGCCGGGGAACCGCTTCCCGCACAGGAAGTTTCTTCCCAGATCCCTGCCCTCAGGACTTCCCGCAGAGGAAAAAAAGGAACGCAGACGGAAACTCCCCCGCAGGAGGCGGATACGGACACCCCCGAAGAGGAGGGAAGCGAGGAATTCCGGAAGAGCCTGGACGATGAAGTGTGCCGGATCCGTCCTGAATTCACCTTCGACAACTTCGTGGTGGGGGAAGAGAACCGCTACGCCTTCTCCGCGGCCATGACCGCCGCCCAGAACCAGGGAGTGTACAACCCTCTCTACATCTACGGGAGCACGGGCATGGGCAAAACCCATCTCATTCAGGCGGTGGCCAACTATGTTCGGGAGCACAATCCCCATGCGGTGGTGCGGTACGTCACCTGCGAAGCGTTCCTCAACGCCTACTTGGATTCTCTCCGCTTCAAAAGCAAGTTCCACTCCCATTTCGAGTTCCGCAGCTACTTCCGGGAGGTGGATCTTCTTCTCATCGACGACGTGCATCAGCTTGCGGGGAAGGAACAGCTTCAGGAAGAGTTCTTCAACACCTTCAACACGCTGCACAACTCCAACAGCCAGATCATCCTCACCTCCGACAAACGGCCCTCGGAGATCCCCGGGCTGGAGGCCAGACTGGTCTCCCGCTTCGAATCCGGGCTCACCACCCAGATCACCGCACCCACCTTCGAAACGCGTCTTTCCATCCTTCAGCACGCCCAGAGGGTGCAGGCCGTAAAGCTTTCCTCGGATATCCTTCAGTTCGTGGCGGAGAGAGTCTCCTCCAGCATCCGGGTGCTGAAAGCGGCGCTTCTGCGGCTTGTGGCCTACTCCTCCATCACCCGCAAGGAGGTCAGTCTCTCCCTTGCGGAAGAGCTTCTGGGGGATCAGCTGGATGAAGAGGCCGAAAACGCCAGAGTTTCCATCGAAAGCATCCAGAAGACCGTGGCGGAACACTTCGGGATCCGGGTGCCGGACATCACGGGAAGCAAGCGGCCCAAGAACATTGCCGGCCCCAGAATGATCGCCATGTACCTTTCCCGCCAGATGACGGACCACTCCCTTGTGGAGATCGGGGCGGCCTTCGGGGGAAGGAATCACGCTACCGTCCTCCACGCGGTCAACCAGATTACGGAGAACGCCGAAGGCGACGAAGAGTTCCGCAGGACCCTTTCCGCCCTGAAACGGAAGATCAAGGGATAACCTTTTTCCGCTGTTTTCCGGGAACGCCGGTGGAAACGTATTCTTCCCTCCCGAAAGGGGATGGTTATTTCCAATGAAAAAGACAGGAGAAGAGATGCCCCGGCAAGGAGGAAGCCTTGGAAAAAGGCGTATTCCTTCAGTGCTTTCTTTTCTTCTCTTCCTCTTCTCCCTGTTTCTTTCCGCCGGGGAAACGGTCTCTTCTCCCAAAAGACTGCGGATCATCCAGAGTACCGACATCCACGGGCAGTACAGCTCCTATTCCCGGCCGGGGGTCATGGAACTGGCCGCACGGATCCGGCAGGCCCGGGAGGAGGCGGGGAAAGATCACACGCTGTACATCGACTGCGGAGACCTTTTTCAGGGAACCTTCGAATCCGCCTCCGACAAGGGGAAAAGCATGATCTCCTTCCTCAATCTCCTTGGGTGCGACGTTTTCGTTCCGGGGAACCACGATCTGGATTTCGGAGTGAAGGTCCTTGCGGAAAATCTTGCCCTCTTCAAGGGGAAAACGCTCTCCTGCAACTGGAAACTGGCCTCCCAAGGTGCGCCGAAGATCTTTTCCTATGCCGTGTTCCGCAGGGCGGGCCTTACCGTGGCGGTCATCGGAATGAGTCCCCGCCATATCGAAAGAGGCTGTTCGAAAGGGTTGCTCTCCGGCCTGATCCGGCTGGACGCCCTGAGAGAGTTCGCCTCCTTCATGCCGGAACTCATGAAGAAAAAACCCCATCTCATCATCCTTGCCATGCATGAAGGATTGTCCTCCGCGGCGGGGAACGGAGAAAAGCGCTCCTTCCCGAGCCTTCTCTTCCGGAAATGGCCTCAGATCGATCTGGTTCTGGGAGGACACACCCATCTTGCCTCCCCGGGGAAAAAGGGGTATCTGGGGCAGTGGTACGTGCAGGCGCCTCCGCTGGCGGAGGGAATAGGGGTCATCGACGTGGAAGCCGACGGCGTTTCAGGCAAAATCCTTTCCCTTCGTTCCCACATCCGCAAAAGCAGCAGGGGGGAGACGGATCATGCCGTAAAGGCGCTTCTGGAGGAGAGGAACTTTCTCTGCAAAAAGGAAGGGGAAGAAAGGATCGGGAGTCTCCCCTTTGTCCCCTCCCCTGCGGGCAGAACCCTTTCCGGCGCGGCGGGAAACCCCTTCTCCCGTCTTCTGGGGAAGGCGGTGCGGGAAGCTTCGGGAGCCCCCGTTGCCTTTCTGGGATATGAAGGAAAGTACCGCTGCCGCTCCGGAGAGATCACCAAAAGAAGACTTTTCCTGCTTCTTCCCTATGAAACTTTTCTTTCCACGATTCCTCTTACGCCGGAAGAGTGCAGGGCCATCATCGAGGAACAGTGTAAAAACGCCCGTTCCGGGAATTTCCAGACTCCTTCCGGCATCCGGTACACCTTCGACGGCGGCAGGGCGGGCAAAGAGCTTTACGACGAAAGCGGGAGCCTGTGGGAGTCGGGAGAACGTCTTGCCGTATTCTCCTCCCGCATTCTTGCTGCAGCGGGAGGGAAATTCCCCGTGCTTGCCGCCGTGGCGGAAAGGAAACAAGCCCGCATCGAAGACCTTCCCGTCACCGTGCGGGATGCTGCGGAACGGTATATAGGGAAACATTACGGGAACGGAAAAAGATCCTCCCGGAGAAAGGGGGCCGAAAAATGAGAGTAAAACTGGGGAAACGGTTTTTTGCCGGAAAAATTTCCGCGCTTTCGATCCTGCTTGCGACGGCAAGTATTTTCTGCACGCTTTCCGGCTGCAGAAGTTCCGGCGTCTACGTCTTTTCGGAAAAAGACGCCGTCACGTCGGAGGAGAAACAGGCCATTCTCGCCCAGGTGCGGCGCTTCGTGAACAGAGGCAAACTGCATCTCACCAAGGCGGAGCGCAACTATGTGCAGAACACGGATCCCGTCATGAAGATCCATTACACGGGACGGAAACGGGGAGAACTCACCGTGCGGTGGGATTTCCCCAATCACCGCACCCTTATCCTGAAGCGCAAGGGGCATCTGCTGTTCGAAGGAACGATCCACTGGGATGTGCGTATCCTTACCGATTACGCCACGCCTGCCGTCCCCCGGCACTTCTTCGGCGCCAGGGGGGAGGATATCCGTCTGGTCAGTCCGGAAGCCACGGAGGTGCTCAAACGGTGGGAAGGGGATCCTGCCCCCTCCGGGAAGCAGACCCCCTGAAAACGCGGGGAAAAGCGCTCTTTTCCCGTCTTTTTTTCCGCCCCGGGAAAAAAGGGAGCGAAAAAACGGTTCTTTCGGCGATTTTTCCTTGAAAAAAACGCCTTGGCATGGTATTGTTTAGCGATAAAGTTTATTTTGTTGAAGGGGACAAGGGAAAGGAAGAGGATATGGACAGGAAAGTCGTGATTACCGGGCGGGGACTGGTTACTCCGCTGGGCAACGGTCTTGCCGCGAATCTGCAGGCGCTCCGGGAAGGAAAAAGCGGAATCGTCTTCATGCAGGAGTGGGCGGACATGGGTCTGGACAGTCTGGTGGCGGGAGCCGCCGACAGGGAAGTGGAATGCCCCATGTTCACGCCGAAAAACCTCCGGTTCATGTCTCCCAATTCCCGGTACGCCGTAGCCGCCGCCTACGAGGCCTTTCAGGATGCCGGCATGGAGCCGGAAAACCTGCCCGATCACAAGATCGCCATCATCAACGGCTGTGCGGGAAGCGCCTACGCCGTCGTCTATGAAAACATGCGCCGCTTCGAAGAGCACGGCAGACGGGTGCGGGCCGCCTCCCCCTTCGCGGTCCCCCGGATCATGCCATCTTCCGCCGTGGCGAACCTTTCTCTTCTCTTCAAGACCACGGGAGAGAGTCTGGATATCAGCTGCGCCTGCACCAGCAGCGCCCAGGCCATCATCAATGCCACACGCCTCATCAAGTGCGGGGAGTACGATATGGTGGTTGCCGGAGGCTCCGAGGAGCTCTCCTGGGGGCAGGCTCTGGGCTTCAACACCATGCGCGCCCTCTCCAAGGGGTACAACGATACCCCCTGGCGGGCCAGCCGCCCCTTCGACAAGAACCGGGACGGTTTCGTGCTTGCCGACGGCGCCGGGATGCTGATCCTGGAAAGCGAGGAACACGCTCTCAGGCGGGGAGTGCCCCCCAAGGCGGTGGTTTCCGGCTACTATGCCAACAGCAACGCTCTGGACATGGTGGTGCCCAGCGCCGAATCCACGGCGGAGGTCATGGGCAACGCCATCAAACGGGCGGGGCTCACCCCCGCGGATATCGCTTACGTGAACACCCACGGCACCTCCACGCCGGTGGGGGATCCCATCGAACTCAACGGGATCAAGATGGTCTTCGGCGAAGATTCCCGCGTTGCCGTCAACAGCACCAAATCCCTTACCGGCCACATGATCGGAGCCGCAGGCGCCGTGGAAGCCATTTTCTCCATGCTGATGATGGAAAATTCCTTCATCTGCAAGTCCGCCAACATCGAGGAGATCGATCCGGAGGCGGCATGGGCCAACATTCCCCGGGAAAAGGTGGATATCTCCTTCGACCACTTCCTGAGCAACTCCTTCGGCTTCGGCGGTTCCAACGCCAGTCTCGTGATCTCCAAGTACAAGGCGTGAGAGGCGGAAAGCTTCATGAACAGCGGAGACACGAAAGAGTTCCGGCCCAAGCTTCCTCCGTGGATCCGGGTCAGGGTCAAGTCCGGCACGGAACGCGATGAGGTGGATTCCCTTCTCAAAAAGAGCTGTCTCAATACGGTCTGCCGGGGGGCCCAGTGCCCCAACATCTGCGACTGCTGGCACAGGAGGACCGCCGCTTTCATGATTCTGGGAGCCCACTGCACCCGGTGCTGCAAATTCTGCGCCGTGGGAATCACGGAAACGCCGGAAAAGGTGGATGAAAAGGAACCGGAGCGTCTGGCGGAAGCCGCCGCAAAGATGAATCTGGGATTCGTGGTGGTCACCAGCGTGACCAGAGACGATCTCCCCGACGGGGGGTCTTCCCATTTTGCCGCCACCATCCGGGCGCTGAAAAAACGCATTCCCGGCGTGAAGGTGGAAGTGCTGGTCCCCGATTTCAACATGGATGTAAACGCCATAAGGACCGTTCTGGAAGCGGAGCCGGACGTCTTCAATCACAACGTGGAGACCGTGGAGCGTCTCACTCCCCTCATCCGTTCCAAAGCACAGTACCGTCGGTCGCTGCAGGTTCTCAAGACCGCTTTCGACATGACGGGAGGCCGGATCCCCGTGAAATCCGGCATCATGGCGGGCATGGGGGAGACCGATGAAGAGGTGCTTCAGACCTTCCGGGACATCCGGGAGACGGGGGCGACCTTCCTCACGGCGGGCCAGTATCTGCCCCCTTCCGCAAAGCACTGGAAGCTGGAACGGTATGTTACTCCGGAAACCTTCAAGGCCTGGGAGGAGTATGCGAAAAAGATCGGATTCACCCATGTGGCCTGCGGCCCGCTGGTGAGAAGTTCCTATTATGCGGACGAACTGGCCAAGAAAAGTGCCTCCGACTGACGAAGTCGCCGGAGGAAAACAGGAGAGAACGTAAAAATGGAAGATGCGATCATCATAGGCGGCGGAGTGGCCGGACTTGCGGCGGGGATCTATGCGGCCCGGGCGGGTTTGAGATTTTTCATCGTTGCCGGCGAACAGCCCGGCGGGCTTCTCACCCAGACCAGCGAAGTGGAAAATTTTCCCGGATTCCCCGACGGGATCAACGGATATGAACTTGTCTCCCTTTTCCAGCAGCAGGCGGAAAAGTTCGGAGCAACGATCCTGTACGAAGAGGTCAAAAGCGTTTCCATCGTCCCCGGAGGAGTTCACAAGGTCCTTCTGGGCTCCGGTGAGGAAAAAGAGTGCCGTGCCCTCATTGTCGCCACGGGCTCCAAGCCCCGGTATCTGGGCGTGGAGGGGGAGGAAAAATTCCGCAACCGGGGGGTTTCCGCCTGCGCCACCTGCGACGGAGCGTTCTATAAAGGCGTCCCGGTCTGCGTGGTGGGAGGCGGCGATTCCGCCATGGAAGAGGCGCTTTTCCTCACCAATTTCGCTTCGGAAGTCCACCTTGTCCACAGGAGGGATTCTTTCCGGGCGTCGAAGATCATGGCGGACCGGGTGCAGGCTCATGAAAAGATCGTCATCCACTACAACAAGATCGTTGCGGAGATCTTCGGAAACGAGGAGGTGGACGGCGTCGTTCTGGAAGACACCGTGACCGGGGAAAAGGAAAAACTTTTCTGCAAGGGATATTTCGCCGCGCTGGGCCATGTGCCCCAGACGGAGCTTTTCAAGGGCCAGCTGGAACTGGACAAAGCCGGCTATCTCGTCCTTGCGCCCCACACGGCCCACACCAGCGCGGAAGGGGTCTTCGGCGCGGGGGACTGCGCGGATCCCCACTACCGGCAGGCCGTCACGGCGGCGGGAATGGGGGCAAGAGCCGCCATGGATGCGGAACGGTACATCCGATCGAAAACTGTTTGAGAGATCATCAAAACATATACGAAGGGAAAGCTATGAAGAAAAAAAACTCCTTCACGCTCATCGAACTGTTGGTGGTCATCGCCATCATCGCCATTCTGGCGGGCATGCTGCTTCCCGCCCTGCGGAATGCCCGGCTTGCGGCCCAGACCATCAACTGCATCAGCAACGAAAAACAGTTCAACACCTATCTCTATTTCTATCAGGACGCCAACAAGGGCTGGGCGCTGGGGTCCGGCTATTTCGATCCCACGAAAAGGTCGGACGGGATCAACAACATCATCGCCATTCTGGGCAAGCCCCACCCCTACAACGGCAACAAGGGCTCCAGCACCGCTCCCTGGACCTACGGCGTGGACTCCGGAAGAAACAAAATGCTCTTCTGCAATACCGCCTTGAGCAGGACACCGACCTTCACGGGGTCCCGGTTGACCACCCACGTCATGTGCCCCTACCTTTCCGTGGGCGGAGCTGCCCATTACAAGCAGATGTATGACCGGTACGGCGCCATCACCCAGTGGATCCTGGACGGCAACCAGAGAGTTTATAAACCCGAATCCGTGAAATATCCGGGGGCGCTCCACGTCTTCCACTGCGGAAGGGAATACGGCAATACCGACAGAAGAGTGGGCACCTGGCACAAGTCCAACAACGACGGAGCCAACATGACCTATGCCGACGGCAGCACCCGCACGGTCCCCATCAAGCGGGACAAGAGGATCTATGTCCTTTACAGCTCCACCTACTCCGACGCGGTAGGGACATCGGCGGAGCGTCTGGGGCTTCTGTGGCGGTCCTATCCCTGCAACGGGACCTACGTGCGGGGCTGGTAAAAAAGCTTCGAAAAGAGTTTTCCGGTCCGGCGAAAAGTTTTCCGCCGGACTTTTTTTTTGCGGGAAAAGCTTACTTCACAAGAGTGCCTTCCGAAAGCATGATCTCCCGGGAGATGCCTTCGAAGTGGAAGAGCTTCCCCCGGAACACGAGTTCCGCCCCGAGATTTTTCCGCAGGAACTCTTCCTCCGAAACGGGCAGGCAGACTACGGCATACACCTTATGGGAGAGATAGTCCCCTTCCCTTTTGTATTCCATAAGAAGGAACTTTGCCTTCACGCCGCCCTTGTGGCCGAAAAGGAAGTCGGAGGAAAAGCTGTAGGCGCTCTCCAGATGCCCTTTCCAGGTGACGGTCTGCCCTTTGCGGGTAAGAAAATACTCCTTCTCCTCGCTTCCCGGAAACGTTTTGGCAAAAAGGTGCTCAGTAAGCTCTTCCGGAGTAAGGGAGGAGGAAAATTCCGGTTTTTCCGCTTTCTTTTCCGGGGAAGGAGCGGAGGGAGACGGGGCAGCCTTGGGCGGAACGAAACTCCCTCCGCCCATCCGGATCCGCGGCGTGATGACTTCGGAGGGCACTTTTTCCCCCTTCTTCACGGTCTCCGAAGAAAGAGGCTTTTCCGCGGCAGGAGAAGGTTTTTCCGCCACCGGAGGCTTCTCCTCCCTGGATGCGGTGGAAAGGGGAGAAAAGAGCGGTGTAAAATTTTTCTTTTCCGAAAGATTTCCGGAGGGGAAAACGCTCTTTTTCCCGGGGGCAGCCCCGGAGGTCTTCAGGACATTTCTCCCGGACTGGAAAAGCTTCTTTTCCTCGCTGCTGGGCAGTCCGAAGGTCCTTCCCAGCTGAAGGAGAAGGCGGATGCGGGAGGTGATGATCTCGCAGGAGTCGTCCATGCCGGGAAACAGCAAGATCACGCTGCGGTCGTCGATGAGCAGCTCTTCCAGCGTCCCCAGACACCAGAAAAGGCTCTCCTTCCTTTCGGAGGTGAGAAAGGTATCCAGGACCGTTTCGTCCTTTGCCGTAAGGAAGATATTCTCCTTCTTCACGCCTTTGGGCAGTTCCCCGTCCAGTTTGTCCCAACGGGTCCTCCCTTTGGCAAAATTGCGGATCTTGCCGGGGGAAGCCTTCATGAGGTAGAAATCCAGTTCCAGATCCTTGGGATAATGGAGCATGTAGCAGGTCTCCATCCCCTTTGCCGCCGGGTTTTCCCGCAAGGATACGGTAATGTGCATGCCGTCCTGCGTGCCGTCGATGGAGGGAAAGGGATACTCCGGACGGGGCCGGAGAAAGGCCAGTCCCATCTCTCCGGCGCTCTCCATCCACGCTCCGTTGAGCTTTCCCTTCTTCGTCTCGAAAAGGCCGGAACGGAACAGGGACGGGAAGGAGGCGTCGTTCGTTCCCGGACGCGCAGGCGCCGTCCTTTTCCCGCTCTGGGCCATGTGCAGTTTTTTCAGACCGGAAAGGATGTTGAGCACGATAACGGCAAAGACGATGAAATAGACGATCCCCATGGAGTTCCCCTCTTTTCCGCCGTTCCGGAAGAACGCGGAACGTTACTTTTTCTTCATGGACGCCTTGAAGGCGCAGATGGTGTTGCGCATGAGAACGGCGATGGTCATGGGCCCCACTCCGCCGGGAACGGGGGTGATGCGGGCGGCCTTGGGAGCGACGGAATCGAAATCCACATCTCCCACGAGCCGCGTCCCCTTGGGCGCGGAGGGATCGGGAACGCGGTTGATCCCCACGTCGATGACAACAACCCCCTCCTTCACCATGTCCCCTTTCACGAATCCGGGCTTGCCCACGGCGGCAATGAGGATATCCGCCGTGCGGGTGATCTCCGCAAGATTCTTCGTCCGGGAGTGGCAGACGGTGACGGTGGCATCTGCGTTCTTTCCCTTGGCCATGAGCAGCGCCGCCATGGGTTTTCCCACGATGTTGCTTCTGCCCAGAATGACCGCGTGCTTCCCGGCAGGGGAGATCCCGGAACGTTCCAGAAGCTGGATGACGCCCCAGGGAGTGCAGGGAAGCAGTCCGGAAAGATCCCCCAGAAGGAGTTTCCCCACGTTGAAGGGATGGAAACAATCCACGTCCTTGGCGGGATCGATGGCATTGATGACGGCCTGTTCGTCGATCTGGGGCGGAGGCGGCGACTGGACAAGGATCCCGTGGATGGCGGGATTGCCGTTCAGGGAGCGCACCACGTCCAGCACCTCCTGCTGCGTGGCGCTTTCCGGCAGAACGATCTTTTCCGAATAAAGCCCCAGCTCCGCACACTTCTTCACCTTGGAGGCCACATACACCTGGGAGGCGGGGTCCTTGCCCACAAGCACCACGGCAAGCCCCGGAGAGGCCCCGTATTCCTTGGCGATGGCGGCGGCCTCCGCGGCGTTTTCCCGGTTGATTTCCGCGGCAATGGCTTTGCCGTCGATGAGTTTGGATACGAATTCTTCTTTGACGGGAGGCATGATGTTCCTTTACTGCTTTCCGGAGGGTTTCTGCTCCTCCGGGGATGATGCGCTCTTCTTCGAAAGTTCCTTTTTCTGCTCCTCAGCGGAAGCGCTCTTCTTCAGGAGATCCCTCATCTCCTCTTCGAGGGAGGCAAGCTCTTCGTTCAGGGCCATCATCTCCCGCTTGGCGTTGAGCTCCTGACTCAACTCCAGAGAGAGGGAAAGAATCCTTTTGCGCAGCGTGGAAAGGCGCTGATCCTTCCTGATGAGCTCCATGCGGGTTTCGTGCATCTTTTTCAGAAGCTCCAGCTTCTTCCCGGAAAGGACGCGGATCTTTTCCTGCACGGCTTTTTCCTCCCCGGAAGCATCGGGAAGAGGAGAAAATTCGGCATACTTCTTCTCCCGGGGGGAAAGCTCCGAGGGCTTTTTCGCGCTCTCCGCGGAAGCGTTCTGCGGGGGATTCTGGGGTTCCGCCGAAAAGGAGGAGACCCCCGGCAGGAGGATCCCCGCAAGCGTCAGCGACAGTAAGACGGACTTTTGCAGCATGTGTGTTTTCCTGTTTTGCACCTGAATATCGATTCATCACCCGAAAATATACCCTGTCAACGGCAATTTTGCAAGAAAAATGAAAATATTCTGCGAAAAACATTTTAAGTTTTTTCCGGATGTGGTATATTATTGGACAGGATTTCCGCTTTTCCTCCGCCGGAAAAAGCCGGAGGAAAGGCCTCAATATCAATCTTCAAAACAAGGAGCAAACATGAACGTACCTCTCGACATCGACCTCGCCGGGAAAACGGCCGTCGTCACCGGCGGCGGCGGAATCCTCTGCAGCTGCATGGCCCGCGCGCTGGCCGCCTGCGGAGCGAAAGTGGCGATCCTCGACCTCAAGGTGGAAAGCGCCCAGGCCGTGGCGGACCAGATCGTCAAGGACGGCGGCAATGCCATAGGAGTATCCGCCAACGTGCTGGACAAGGCCTCTCTGGAAGAAGCCCGCAAGACCGTTGCGGCCAAATACGGTCCCTGCGACATCCTCATCAACGGCGCAGGCGGAAACAATCCCAAGGGCACCACGGCCAAGGAGTTCGCCACCAAGGACGATCTGCTCAACCCCGTGGAAGGCCAGAGATCCTTCTTCGATCTGGATCCTGAAGGCATCAGTTTCGTATTCAACCTCAACTTCATCGGCACTCTCCTGCCCACTCAGGTCTTTGCCGCGGATATGGCCAAAGGCAAAGGGGGAGTCATCATCAACATCTCCTCCATGAACGCCTTCCGTCCCCTGACCAAGATCCCCGCCTACAGCGGAGCAAAAGCCGCCATAAGCAACTTCACCATGTGGCTTGCCACCCATATGTCCCGCGTGGGGATCCGGGTCAACGCCATTGCCCCCGGCTTCTTCCTCACCAATCAGAACCGCACGCTCCTCACCAATGCGGACGGCTCCCTGACCCCCCGGGGGAACACCATTCTTTCCCATACTCCCATGGGCAGATTCGGCGTCCCCGAGGATCTTCTGGGCACGCTTCTCTGGCTGGTGGACGACAAGGCTTCCGGCTTCGTGAACGGAACGGTCATCCCCGTGGACGGCGGTTTCGCCGCCTTCTCCGGCGTGTAAGAAAAAGCGCTTGTTTCCTTCGAACTCCCGCAGGGACTTTTCCCCGCGGGAGTTTTTTTTCGCGGGGGGGGGAACGCAGGGCGAAAAAACACGGCGAATGTCTCCAGCCCGGGCCGGGGAGACTAGGAAAACTGGGAATACCATGAATACTGTCCTACGGCGTCATAACGCCCCATCGGCCGGGGAACAGGGCACGCCTACGGCTTGCTCTCTTCCTCCTTGACCACCATGCCGTTGTCGGAATCGTCGGTCTTTCCGGCACCCGCTTTGAGATCCCGGAAGAGCTGGATCAGATCTTTCCAGCCGCCGATGGTGAAAAGGAAGGTGCTGAAGAAGGCAAGAGTCCCCGGCACCACCAGCGTATAAAGGAAGAAATACCAGCTCCAGGCAATGGGCTTCCAGCTTTCGAAAAGGTTCCAGAAAAACACCACCACGAATCCGATGAAGAAACTGAATACGAAGGAATAGTAGAAGGTGAAGTAGGCGATGAATTTATCGAATTTGGTGTACTGGGAATTGATCCCCACCAGATTGCGGAAGATGACAGCTAGCTTCCATTCCGTCTTCGGCTTGGGTTCGTTGTCCACGTTGTAGATGCCCCTGTGGAGCATCTTGTCCATGTTGAAGGGCCCTTTGTAGGTGAGGAAGGAGCCGATGACGTACAAGGTGAGAGATACGATCATGGCCAGCGCATAGATCTCGATGGAGTTGATGGGGAACTTCTTGGGATTCATCTCCCAGACGATGATGGGATTCATGGGTCTGGAGACCTTTTCCAGAAACTCGCCCACGGCTTCCACGTAGTCGTTGCGCTCCAGGAAGGGGTAGATATGGGAGGCCCAGTACCTCTGGGTGAGCATCCCGCCCAGGGAAATGAACATGCCGCTGACCAGAGAGCAGTAGGCGCCGAAGGTGTTGCCGTACTTGCAGTACATTCCGCCCAGCATGACGGGAGCGCAACCGCCCGTCCAGATGGAACAGACGATGGCGATGAACAGATTGATGTAGTCCAGCTGTTTCATGTAGACCGAGCCGAAGAAGAAGCATACTCCCACGAAAACGCAGCACACCCGGATGAGCAGAAGATGCTGTTTGGGCGTGGGGGCTTTCTTCAGCAGGGGCAGGATGATATCCTGCGCAATGGTGGTGCCGGAACAGTAGATCCTTGTGTCGTCCGTGGAAAGCATCATGAGGACCATCATGAGGGCGAAAAGCCCCATCAAGCCGGCGGGCAGCATGTGGCGCAACGTGAAGGGCAGCATGAGCTGGTGATAGAGCGTGGTGAATTCCTGCGCCTTCTCCTTGCCGATCCCCCGGTCTTCCATGACCTTTTCCACGGCGGCGATATGGGGGGTGTCCAGATTGACCTTGTCGGTGAGCGGGGGATCTTTTCCGATGACGTGTCTCTGCGCGGGAACCGCGGCAATGGCATCGGCAAACTCCTTGCGGAGAGAGTTTTTCTTCCCCTTCGGGACAGCGGGCTTTTCGGAAACTTCCGCCTGCACGTTCTGCGTGCTTCCGGCGGCCGTCCCTGGCGCAGGCTGGGTCCGGGTGATCTTCGCACTGCTGTCGGCGGCACCTTCCCCGGCGGCAGGAGCTTTCTTCACGCTCTTCCCGGTGTCGGAAACGTTCTTGCGGGCGAACTCGTCCTTGAGGATCTCTCCGATGACCTCGTTGGAGATATTGTCCCGCACGATCTTGGCATCGTCGGCAAAGTCGATGTGATTGAAGAAGGTGACGATCATGATGGAAAGGAGGATGGCGAACATCCAGAAAAGTCCTCCCGACCAGCGGCCCAGAAGCCCCGCCATTTTCTGTTCGTGGGCGGACTTTGCGGCGCTGGCGGAGCCTCCTCCCACCCAGCTTGCCCCGTGGAGGACCATCCCCGCCGTAACGACGAAGAAATTGAAGAGATTGAAGTCCTTGAGTTTTTCCACGTCATAGGGGTTTAGGAAGCTTTCCCCCGGGCCCCGGTCCAGCATCACCGGCGCCATCTCCTTGAACCAGGAGAACTTGGAGCAGATGAAAATGACCATGATGAACATGCAGGGATAGAGGATGAGTCCCTGAATGCAGTCGGTGACCATGAGTCCCAGGATCCCGCCGCAGAGAATGAGGGTCAGCGCCAGACAGATCACGATGAAGATGATGGTCGTATAGGTATCGAATGCCAGCCCGAAAAGGGTGAACGTGTCGGGAAATCCGAAGAGATAGATGAAGAAGCGTGCCGCCAGCGCAGGCGCAAGCATGCTTGCCATGATCTCCGCGGTGGCCCGCAAGACGGCGGCAAGGATCCGCAGCGATTTGCTGTACCGCATTTCGATGAACTGCCCGAAGGAGAGCACTTTCATCTCCCTGTACCGGTAGATCACGAATCCGGCAAGGCCCAGAAGGAGACTCACGGGAAGGCGCAGATTGTTCCAGAAATTGATGGCGAATCCGGTCTTGTAATGGGCCTCGATGAAGCCCACGAGAATGATGACGCCCATGGCGCCGTCGGTGACGGAGGAGACGCTGAGCACGAAGCGCCCGGCAACCCTTCCCGCGGCAAGGAATCCCACCACGCTTGTGATGTACTTACGGCAGTAGATCCCGATCCCCATGACCGCCATCAGCGGCAGAAAAAAGATACACCAATCCCAGAACGTCATTCTTCATCCTCTCCTGTTTTTTATGCTTTTTTTCCCGTATGCAACCGTGAAATATCCTTTACCTTATCTCTGGGAGCGCTTTTTTTCAAGTCGGGAACTCTTCTTTTTCTTTGCAAAACGGGGGAAAAGGACCGTGTGCCGGATAAAATGGTACGCTTTCGTGCGCCGGAAAGGCGGCGGATCCCGCTATTTGCACAGGGCCGCGGAAGCCCGAAAAGCCCCTTCAGAAAACTCCCATTTCCCGCAGTTCCCTCATTTCCTCCCGCACGGCGGAAACTTTTGCGTGCAGAAGGGAGGCGATCCCCCGGGGGGTGGCATGCCGGTTTTCGATGAGGCACCAGAGGATCTGACGCCGGAGCGGGGAAAGGGTGTCGCCGGGAAGCAGACCCCAGAAATTGAAGCCGTTCTTTTCCCGGTCGGTCTGGTAATATTCCGCCTCCTCGCAGCTGAAGCGTTTCCGGTATTCCCGGGGGCTCATGCCGATATATTTCCTGAAGCTTTTGGAAAACTGCGCCGTGGAGTCGAAGCGGCAGCGCTGGGCGATCTCCTGCACGGACAGGAGGGAACTGCGCAGGATCCTGCGGGCGATGGTCAGGCGGCAGATCATGATGAAGGTCCGGGGCGGACAATGGAACTCCTTCACGAAACGGCGCTGGAAAGTCCTTACGCTCATCCGGCAGGCCGCGGCCAGCGCGTTCAGCGTATAGTGACGGGTGGGAAAACAGGAGATCTCGTTGCAGACCTGCCGGAAGGATCCGGAAAGCGCCCCCGCCGCGCACTGCCGCTTGAGTTCCGAAAGGAATACGAAGGCTTCCGCGGAGACCAGCAAAGGCGTGCGTTCGTTCTGCTGGTTCATGAGCTGGAAGGTCCGCTGGAAACTCTGCAGAAGCAGTTCCGGCGCGGAGGGCAGAAGAACGGAACACTCGGTGACGTCCTGGGAAAAGAGATCCCGCAAAGCGCCGGAATCCTGAATCAGGAAACGGTACACGTGAAAGGGCTCCTCCAGAACGGAAAAGGCAACATCCTGCCCGGGCGGGAGCGCCAGAACCGCCCCGGCCTTGAACTCCCGAACGCTCCGTCTGCCCGTCATTTTTCCTTTGCCTTCCAGAACAAGGATGAAGGTCCAGTACACGTTGGGTTCGGAGGACTGCAACGGGCGTTCGCCGCCCCGGCGGCAGTGAATGTCGCTTACATCCGAAACCTGAATGAGGGCGTTGTGATATTCCGCCGTGTGGAGGACCTCCTGCTTCCAGTGACGGTTTTCGAAAAGTTCCGTACTGCTGACCAGATTCCCGAAAGGCAGATCGGCTGTTTTTTTCATCGCGTCAGATCCCGTTCCGTTTTTTGTCGCAAAAACACAAATTCTTTCCGTTGACTTTCCTTTTTCCGGCATTATACTATACTGCGGAGAAGGAAGATTGCAAACGGGAAACTTTTTTTCGCCGGAAATCTTTCTGCTTCCCGGAAAAAGAACACGCAAAAAGAAAGACCCTTATAAAACAGGAGCACTCATGAAGAAAAATCCCTCCCCATCCGAAAGAGGCCGCAGAAGTTCTTTCACTCTGATCGAACTCCTTGTCGTCATCGCCATCATCGCCAGTCTGGCGGCCATGCTGCTTCCGGCTCTCTCCAGAGCCAAGGCCATGGCCATGCTCATCGACTGCAAGAGCCGCCACCGGGAAGTGAACCGCCTCATGCACTATTACAACATGGATCACAAGGACTTCTTCTGCGTCCTTTCGGGCAAACTGGGGAAAGGCCTTCCCGTCATGACAAGCGGGGCAAGACCCTACTCTACTTTGACGGAGCTGTATCTTCCGGGGGCAAGCGCCGCAAAGGGGAAAAAGATCTTCTACTGCCCCGCCGACGACGTCACCACCGATGTGCAGTTCACCATCGCCCTCAACAGCCAGCTGGGCTACTCCACGGTCTTCAAGTGGATGAACGTGAAAGAGATCAAGATCCCCGCCTCCAAAGCCATCATCACGGCGGAGTGCGCCCATGACGGCGTCACCAGACACAAGAACGGCGTCATGTATGTCTACCCCAACGGCGCGGACGACAATACCTATTTCGGCCGCCACGGCTTCACTTCCGCCTACAGTTTTCTGGACGGACGGGTGATCAGCATCAAGAACCCCGGCCCGGGAAACGTTTCCAAAGCCTACAAGAACGTGGTGGACAGGGAAGCCAAGACTTTCGGGCAGAAGATCCTGTAAAAACACCTGAAAATCCGGACGCGGCGGGCGGAAGAGAACAGGACTCCCGTGTCCACGGGTTCGGAAAAGAGAATACCGCAACATTCCATAAAGAGAGGAACACATGAAAGCAAAGACGTTATTGTCCCTTTGTCTGCTGGCGGCAGGAATCGTCCTTTCGGCCCAGTCCCTTCCCCCGGAGATCCGGAAAAGTACGGAAAAACCCTTCGACGCCAAGGGCAGGGCAATCGAATCCGCATGGAAAAACGCCGACACGCTTACCGGCTTTGCCCGATACGGCAAAAACTGCCGCGCCACTTACCGGACCAAGGCAAGGATGCTTTTCGACGCGGAAAACCTCTACTGCAATATCGAATCCTTTTACCAGCGGGATTTCGAATTCGTGCCGACCCGGAAGGCAGGCCCATTTTCCCGCACGGGAATAGAGATCTTTTTCCAGCCGGACCGGGGAAACGCGAACTATTTCCAGATCGCCGTGGCGCCGGAAGCGGACCCCTACACGGCGGAGGGGACTACGCCCCTTCCCATGAAGGAGCTGAAAGTAAAGATCTTCACCGACAGGAGGGCGGGCAAACGGGTATTCAATCTCACCATCCCGCTCAAAAGCATCGGGCTTGCCGGAGCCGCTGCAGGAAAGGAGATCGGGTTCAACATCTGCTGCAACAATTACGACGTCCCGCCGGGATTCAAGAAAGAGCAGAGCACCTTTGCCGTACTTCCTTCCGGCGTGGGCTTCCGCATCCCGGGAAGCTGGAACACCGTAAAGTTTACCGACAGCACGGGACCGGGGAGAGTCATCGTTTCCGCCTCGAAAAACGTCCGGCTGAACCTGATCCCGAACCCCGGATTCCAATTTGCTCTGCCCGACGGCAAAGGCGTGCCCGGCTATGACATTTTCGGTTTCGGCAAAGACGTTTACCGGCAGGAAGTTATGGCCATGTCCAACACCTGGTACCTGAGCGCGGTGAAAAATTCCTTCAACGTCTTCCGCTGTTATTTTCAGGGGCTGGATCCGGCAAAGGAGTACACCCTGAAGATCCGCGCACGCACCGTAAACGGAAGCAATCAGCTCAGCGTCAAACAATTCCGCTGGATCGGGAAAAAATATGTGAAACTGGACGACAAGAGAGTTTCCCTGACCTCGGAATTCATGAACTACACCCTCCCCTTCCATCCCAAACACCCCCAGGTGGACATCCTCTTCACCCGCTACGGAGCCCGGGGAGAGGAGAACCAGAGCAGCATGGACATAGCCTCCGTGGAACTCTACGAGGGCAAGGACAGCGTTCTGGAGATCCGCAGGGACGTCCCCGTGGGGCTGAAGGAAACGGTCCCGGGAACGGGAGTCCCCGTGCCGCCGAACATTTCCGGAGAAAGGGCCAAACCTCTGAAAGTCCTTGCCTTTTCCACTAACGCCGGGAGTTATTCGTGCGTCCGGGAGATCCGGGAGGTCTTCGCCGGTACGGGGGCCGTGTGCGACATTCTCTGCGGAACCGACCAGAAGACGGATATCTACACCACCAAGGACGATCCGGAGCAGATCTACAAGCGCCTTACACAGGGGGAGTACGATCTCTATTTGCTGTGCAATGAAAAGGTCCTGCGCCTCGTGGGGGAAAACACGGCGGAACTCATCCGAAAGAACGTGGAAAAGGGCGCAAGTCTGATCCTTTCCTACCCGAAGAAATATTTCGTTTTCGGGAAACTTCTTGATCTGTGCCGTTTCAAGGATCTCCCGGGAAACCACCCTCTTCGCGGCTCCTTTCCCAGAGGTTT
>JAGAEF010000210.1 GCA_017613255.1 Lentisphaeria bacterium | reverse complement strand
TGGAAGAAATCCCCTGAAGGCCGGTAAGCGCGGCAATGTACTCTTGCCAGCTTGAAAACCCTTCCGGCAGAGCAAGAACGGGAAGGAGCACGAGGAGAATGTAGATCAGCGCGGAAAGAAGAATGGCCGCCAGCAGCAGAGAAAAGGTGCGTCTGACCGGGAAACGGAACTCGGAAGAGGACTGGACCACCGCCTCGAATCCCACGAAGGCCCAGGGGACCATGGCAAGGATCCGGAGGACCTGCACCCACTTCGGCCCGTCCGGGGAAAAGGCGGGCGCCATGGCCGCAAATCCCCCCTCATGCCGGAACAATGCGGCAAAGAAGCAGACCACGACGCCGAAAACAAGTACAAAGGCGAAAAACGTATGGAGACGGATGGCGAACTTCTTGCTCAAGAGGCAAACGATCCCGCAGAACACGATGGCGGAAAGACTCAGCAGGACCTCTCCGAAATACACGTCGAACCCCACCATGGTGTAGTGGAACCCGAACTGGAACGCGTGACCGAAAAGATACCTTGCCAGCAGAACCAGCGCCGTGGCGTTGGCCCACAGGATCGCTATGTAGGTGAGAAAGAGGAACCAGCCCACGAGGAACCCGTGATTGTACCCGAACATTTCCGTAACGAACCCGTAGGCTCCCCCGGAACGGTGTACGCCGACGGTCATCTTGTGATAGTTGTATGCCAGCACGATCACCGCCGCCGTGCCGATGAGAAGCCCCAGAAGCGTGCCTACCGGTCCTGCTTTGGGCAGGAACATCGTGCCGGGCAGGACGAAGGAGCCCCAGCCCACGGCATAGCCGAAGGAGAGCGCCACGACGGCAAGCGGAGAAAGATAGGCGAAACGGCCGCCCGTTTTCTCTTCGCGACTGCCCGGATCCTGTTTGCTGTTCATTCTTCCTCTTTTCCGTCACCGGTCGTTTGCCCGTTATATCCCCATAAGCGCGGCGGCGCCCTCCCAGATACGGGCGGCGGAAGCGTTCACAAGCTGGACCGCCTCCTGCTTTTTCCCCTCTTTCAGAAGAGCTTTTGCCCCCTTCTGCGCCTGTTCGAATTCGGAAAAGGCGTCTTTTTCGAAGGAAAGGAACTCTTCCGGGATGGGGGCATCGAATCCCCGCACGTCCAGACGCTTCCACGCCTCGGAACTCCAGGAAAGGGCGGGAAGATCCGCCATTTTCGGGTGGAGAGCTTCCACGCAGACGGGCACAGGCACGCAGATGGTGTGCCGGGGGTGTCCCGCGGTGAAGAAGCCACAGGAAAGCACATCGGGAAATTCCGGATCGATGACGAAAGTAGCGCTGGAATTGGTGAACTTGTGACAGATGGAACGGTGGAAAAGAGGGGAATCTTCCGGCATGCGGCAGAAGCGGGCAAGGTCCAGGCAGTCCTGGCGGTCAAGCCTCCCCTTTTCCCGCAGAGCGTGATTGAGGAAGTTCACCCCGATATACTCTCTTCCGCAGCTGTTGAGGAAGGGGATGAAAGGATCCTCCGTCAATGCGGCGATCCCCGGATTGTGCCAGATATTGGCCCGCAGGATGTAGCTGGAATCCACCCTCTGCACGGAATGGAAATGGGCGGTATATTCGCAGACGTACCCTTCATGGGCGTCGGCGATAAAGAAAGTGGAGCCTTTGTTCCCGTGCTCATAGTCCTCCGCCTTCACGAGCTCCAGAAGGACCTCCAGCGCCCGGGCGGCCGTATCGCTCTCTTCCAGCATGACCGCCAGCTGTTCCGGCGTCGTTTTCCCCTGCGGGTTGGTGCTGTTGTCCACACAGGTCATGCCGCTGTTCATCGCCGCGGCAACCCCGGAAGAGTTCATCCCCATGCAGGGCAGCTGCCGTTCCTCCGACTTGTGGCCCAGCCCGATCCATTTCCGGGGGGATTTTTCCGAACTCAGGAGCACCGCTACTCCCCGGTCCTTGGAGTCCCGGTTCTTATGCAGAACGGTCGTCCCGTTCCCGGTGAGATCGGGGAAGATCATCCAGGAGGTGCACTCGTGACCGGGATCCTCCTCCTGTTCCGGACGGTAGACAGGGAAGACGCTCTTATTTCTTTCCGGCATTTTTCGGAGCTTCCTTTCCGTCCAGGCCCATGAGAGTGGCGGCTTCCTTCCAGATGGAGGCGGTCTTGCCGTTGAGCAGCTTCACGGCTTCGTCCTTTTTGCCTTCCCTCAGGAGTTTTCTTGCCGCTTCCCGGCACTTTTCATATTCGGCAAAGGACTTCTTTTCGAAAGCGGACCATGCCTCCGGAATGGGGGCTTCCAGTCCCTTTTCGTCGAACCGTTTCCAGACTTCGGAGCTCCAGGTGAGATCCGTCATTCTTCTGTCCAGCACCTCCGTGCAGATGGGGACAGGCACGCAGACGGTATGCCGGGGCTGGCCGATATTGAAGAATCCGGTGGAAAGGACTCCGGGGAACTCGTGATCGAGGACCAGCGTGGCGGAGGAGTTGGTGTTCTTGAAGCAGACGCTTCTGGGATTGGGGGCATCCTTGGGGACTGTGGTGGTGCGGGCAAGGGTGAGGCTGTCGGCGACAGTGAGGCGGTTCCCCTGCTTGCTCAGGATCCCGTTGAGGGTGCTCATGACCACGAACTCCCTTGTGAAGCTGTTGTTGAAGCCCTTCATGGAGTTCAGCGAGCGCCTGGCGAGATCCGGATTGTGCCAGATGTTGGCCCGGAAGGCGTAACCCCGGTCGTAGCGGACGGAGGAGCAGTATCTTGCCGTGTTTTCGCAGATGTATCCTTCTTTGGTATCCAGGAAGAAGAAGATGGAGCCGCTGTTCTTGTGGTAGTAATCCCCTGCCGCAAGGAGCTGTTCCAGCCGGGCCACCGCTTCCTTTGCCGTATCGCAGTTTTCCAGAATGTCCCGCAGCATGGCGGGCGTGCCTTTCCTGGTCTTGTCGGTATTGTTTTCCGTACACCGTTCCCCGCTGTTCATGACGCCGGCAAGTCCGGAAGCGTTTATGCCCATGTTGACGGACTGGTAGGTTTTTTCGGGGTTGCTGTTGCCCAGGGCGATCCATTTGCGTTTGGAATCCTTCCCGCTGAGAAGCACGGCGATGTTCCGGCTGAGGGCATCCCGGTTCTTGTGCAGGAAACTCGTGTTGTTCCCGGTGAGATCGGGGAAGACCATCCAGGAGGTGCACTCATGTTCGGGCTCTTCCTCCTTTTCCGCGCCGCAGGCAAAAAATCCGGTGCAGACGAACGCCGCATACAGCGCCATGACGAACAAACGGTTCCTTCTTTCCATTTTTTCTCCTTTTTCCTGTTGAAAAGTTCTGTAAGATATGGGTAACACAGCTCGTCCGCGGAAATACACGCCTTTTCGATCTTTCGCGCAACAGCTTCCGTTTCCGCGGGGAACGCGTTTTTTTTATTTCACGGCCTGAACCGCCCTCTTGAAGCCTTCCGCGGAGCCCAGAATGACCTTTTCCGACACGCAGAAGGTGGTGCGGAAGTAGCCGGGACAGCCGAAGGAGGTGCCGGGAACCACAAGGATGTGCTCCTTGAGAAGGGCGTCGATGAAGACCTTTTCGTCCTTCACGGGGGACTGGGGGAAGAAGTAGAAGGCCCCCTTGGGCATGGTGAAGGCGATCCCCGCTTCGGAAAGGACCTTGGCCATGGCGCTTCTTCTGGCCCGGTAGATATCCAGATCCACCTTGGCGTCCAGACAGTCCATAAGGATCTTCTGCCCGATGGCGGGAGCGTTCACATACCCCAGGATCCGGACGCAGAGGATGAGGGCGTTCATGAGCTCGTCCACGTTTTCCATATCCGGATTGGCCGCCACATAGCCGATACGCTCTCCGGCAAGGGAGAGGGTCTTGGAGAAGGAGCCCACCACAAGGGCGTGCTCGAAGTAGCGGAAGACGGAAGGAATCTCCGTATTGTCGTAATTGAGGAACCTGTAGGGCTCGTCCGCCAGCACGAAAACGGGCTTCCCGTACCGTTTTTCCGCCTCCGAAACCACCTTGCCCAGAGCGGCAAGGTCCGCTGCCGAATAGATCTGTCCGGTGGGGTTGTGGGGGGAGTTGAGGATGATGGCTCTGGTTTTCTCATTCACCGCGGCGGCAAGGGCCTGCACATCCAGCTCGAAGGAAAAATCCCGGGAGGGAACGGGGCGGAGGACTCCGCCGAAATTGCCCGCATAGGAGCCGTACTCCACGAAGTAGGGGGAGGGAGTGAGCACCTCGTCCCCCCGGGCGAGAATGGCGCGGAAAACGGCGTTGAGCCCGCCTGCGGCCCCTACGGTCATCACCACATGGTCGGCGGAAAGCTTTTTCCCCTGCTCTTCGGAAAGTTTGGAAGCCAGCATGGCCCGCAGACGGGGGTAACCGGCATTGGGCATATAGCCGATGGCAAAGGGTTCGGACGCCCCTTTGGCGATGCGGGAAAGCGCTTCCCCCACCTGAGGCGGCGGCGGAAGATCGGGATTGCCCAGACTGAAGTCATAGACATTGTCCTCCCCGAACTGCTTCTTGAGTTCGATCCCCGCTTCGAACATTTTCCGGATCCCGGAGGAGTTGGCAAGAAAACCTTTGATCTCGTCTGTAACGGTCTGCATGATATCTTTCCTTATTTTGCAGGTTTGACTTGTTCACCGTAAAGTATATTCCACGCGGCAGGCGGAACGGATCTTTTCCGCGGCGGAAAAATCGGAAACGAAAAGGACCGCGTCCTTCAGCCGGAAGGCGTCCTGCGCCGTGTAGTCCAGAAAATAATACTCCGGATCAATGCGGCAGTCGGTCACATCCTTTTCCCGGTCCCCCAGGAATCCGCCCCGGATCCCCAGCCGGGCGAAACAGGGCACCATGCCCGCCACGTCCCACAGTTTCGCGTTGGTGACCAGCGCACCGTCTCTCCCCAAAGCCACGGAGACGGCGGAATAGACAAAGGACCCGGTGGCAAGCACCGGATTGGGAAGCTCCACGATCCCCTTTTTGGCCACGAGCTGGGAAAGAGACACCACCGACGCCCCGGTAAAGGGTTTGCCGGGCTTTTCCAGAGGCTTGAGAAAGTTTTTCCACTCCGGCTCCTCCTCCATTCCGGGGTGTTGGGCATAAAGGACCCTTTCCCCGTCGGTGAGGACCAGTTCCCCCTTTTCCGGGAGATAAACTCCGCCCTGAACAAGCCTGCCCCCCTTGGCGAACCCTATGGAAATGCCCCAGGTATCGTAGGAAGCGGCGAAATTGGCGGTCCCGTCCACCGGATCGATGATCCAGCAGGTCCCGGAAAGGGCCCTGTCCAGATACTCCCTGCCTTTGGAAGCAAAGGTCTCCTCCCCCACGAGGAAGGCGTCCTTTCCGGCAAGTTCCCCCGTAAGGAAATCTTCGATGGTCTTGTCCGCAAGCGTCACGGGAGTGGCGTCCTCCTTGAGGACGGTATGGGGGTCTTTCTTGATCTTCAGCCCCAGACGCGCCGCCTCCCGGAAAAGAGAAAGGATTTTTTCCGTATTCCAGAAATCCATGACTTCCTCCGCTTATTCGCCGATGATCTTGATGAGGACGCGTTTTTTCCTTCCGCCGTCGAACTCTCCGTAGAAGATCTGTTCCCAGGGGCCGAAATCCAGCTGTCCGTTGGTCACGGCAATGACCACTTCCCTGCCCATGATCTGCCTGCGCAGATGGGCGTCGGCATTGTCCTCTCCCGCAAGATTGTGCTTGTACTGGTCCACGGGCTCATGAGGGGCGAGACGGTCCAGCCACTGCACATAGTCTTCATGCAGTCCGGGCTCGTTGTCGTTGATGAACACGGAGGCGGTGATATGCATGGCGTTGCACAGAAGCAGCCCTTCCCGGATCCCGGACTCCTTCAGGGCTTCCCGCACATTTCTCGTGATGTTGGTGAAGGAACATTTGCCGGGGATGTTGAAGACGAGCTCTTTCCTGAAACTTTTCATTTTTCTCCTTATTTGACGACAAAACGGTTTTCTTCAGTAATTTAACGCTTCCGCAGGAAAAAGCAACTTGGGAAAAGGCGTTTCCAAGAGTTTTTCCGCCGTTTTTTGCCGGGAAAGGGCAAAAGGAACGGAAATAGTCGCAAGTCGCAAGCTTCAAGTCTCAAGCTTCAAGTCTCAAGTCTCAAGCTTCAAGTCTCAAGAGGGGCAGGCGGAAAAAACTTGTCTCATGCTTCCAGCCGCACCCTCCGTACTCCCCAGCCAGGGCTGGGCACACGAGAAGTGTTTTTTCGCCCTGCGTTCCTCTCTTGCGACTTGAGACTTGCTTCTTGTGTCTTTCTTACTTTTTCAGCCAGAGGAAATAGACCACCACGAGGAGGGCAAGGAAGATCCGGTAGTAGCCGAAAGCCTGAAAAGTGCGCTTGCGGATGAAATTCATCAGCCAGGCAATGACACCCCAGGAGACGAAAAAGGAGACGACGAACCCGATGAGGGTAGCGATCCACTCTTCTTTTGTCAGGTTGCCGCCGTGCTTGAGAAGGGCGTACCCGGAGGCCGCCGCCATGGTGGGGATGGCAAGGAAGAAGGAAAATTCCGCCGCAAGGGGACGGGAGGCGCCCAGAGCCAGTCCGCCGATGATGGTTGCCGCCGACCGGGAGACTCCGGGAATCATGGCGATGCACTGGAAAAATCCGACGCCCACGGCCTTGCCGTAGGGAAGAAGCGCGACTTTTTCGATGACTTTTTCCCTTTTCATGACCTTTTCGATGAAAATGAGGATGATGCCGCCGACGAAAAGCGCGCCTGCCACCACATAGGGGTTTTTCTGCCACTCTTCCACATAGTCCTTGATGAGATAGCCGATCCCCAGAGCGGGGAGGACGGCGGCGCAGACCCGGTAATAAAGGGCCAGCGTTCCCTCCCGGACGGTCTTATCCCGGAAGAAATCCGGCGGAAGGAGCTGTTTGCGGAAATAGATCACCACGGCAAGGATGGAACTCAGCTGCACCACGATATTGAACATGGCGCAAAACGTGCTTTCTTCCGGAGCGATCTCCAGAAATTTGCCCGCAATGACCAGATGGCCGGTACTGCTTACGGGCAGAAATTCGGTAAGACCCTGAATGATGCCCAGAACCGCGGCCTTCCAGAAAATGCCTTCCGCCATCATGATGATTACTGCCCGTCGATATCTTGCAAAATGATCTTTGCGGCCTTTTCCATGGCTTTCGTCATGGCGGCGGCAAACGCTTCGGGCGTCCTTGACGGCAATTTCTCCCGGAGGAGGATGGAGCGGTCACGCAGCCAGGTGATCCTGCCCCTTGCTCCGTTCTCCATGGGAGCGGAGACGCGGTACAGAAGCCCCAGGACGGCGCAATCTCCGTCCGCCTCGAAGGCGGTCACTCTTCCGTCAAGGAAAACATTGGGTTTTTCGGTCCGGGAGGACTTGTTGCTCGTCCGGAAGGCCAGGGTAAGGTACTTGGTGACAAGGGATCCCGGCGGCATCTGCCACTTGTTTTCGTCGTCTCCGTAGAGGAGATGGCCTTTTCTCCACATCATGCGGTAGCGTTCGCCGGAAAGAGAACCGAAGGGCTGGACGATGATGTCCCCCCGGGGGGAAGAAAGCGTGTTCCCGGGAATGCCCAGATCGTAATAACAGGTCGGGACGCTTTCCTGCTGAAAAAGACTGCATCCGCCGCAGAAAAGCAGTATGCAGGAAAGCGCTCCCATAAAGAAAGCGCAGGAAGAAACTTTCATCATCGTCATTCTCCTTTCCGTGCAGATGGAACAAAAACGGGAAGCGGCGGAAACGTCATTTCGCCGGTTTCTGAGGAATCACAAGCTCCTGACCGACGCGCACGGCAAGGTTGGCGGGCAGCTTCCCCTTGTTCGCTTCGGCGATGAGTTTGTAGTATCTTGTGCTTCCGTAATACTTCCGCGCGATGGAGTGGAGGGTTTCCCCTTTCTTCACCGTGTGTTTTCCCAGGATTTTCTGTCCGGAAGGCGCGGCTTTTTCACCCGCGGCGGGGGTCCCGGGGGCAGGCGCAGGGGTTCCGGAAACGCTTTTGCCCGTCTCCTTTTTTACGGGTTTGCCGGCTGCGGGGGCGGGAGCGGGAGGAGTCTTTTTGCCGATATGCACGACGGTGGGAGCGGATTCGGCAGCTTTGAACCTGCGTTCCACGCGGTCCCGGTAGGCGCGCCACTGTTTTTCCCGTTCCTTGTGCAGGTCCAGGATCTGTTTGGAATAGACCTTGTACTTCTGGAGGAGAACCTGCGTTTTTTCCAGCTCCGTCTTCAGGGCGTTTTCCTTCTCTTCGTCATGAAAATCCTTTTTCAGCAGATCGAAAAGTTTCTTTTTGGAGACGCCGATGAAGGAACGGTAGCTTTCGCTGTCGGGATCGTCGGGTTTGAGTTCAAGGACCTTTTCGTAGTGGTAGATCGCCTTGAGGGGGGAATCCAGATTGTCGCCGTAGAGGGCGGCAAGCTTCTTGTGGGTTTCCGCGGACTTGGGGGCCACAAGGAGAAATTCCTCGTACAGTTTGGCCGCTTCCTCGTACTTCCCGCTTTCCTGAGCTACTCCTGCGGCCGTGAACGTGGGGTGGGTCTTTTCCTTGCCGACATAGTCCTTTTTGCAGGAAACCGCGGAGGAACACAGAACAGCGGACGCAAGTCCAATGAGAATCAGACGCATTTTCTTCATATCTCCATCCTTGTTTTCGTATTTTTCGCCTGTTGAAAAAATCGCCGCCGGAAAGGGAAAACGGATCCCGGCGCTTCCGGAAATATAATATAGCGCACATTTTCAGGAATCAAAACACTATTTGCGCTTTTCTTCGTTTTTTTTCCGTTTTTTCCGGAAAAAACTTCATTCCCGCGGCGGGGGGCCTACCAGAGGGAATCGGAGTCCTCGTACCGGATGTACCATTGCTGATTTTCATCGAAGTAATCCGGATTTTTGGGCGAATACTTCTGGGCTTTTTTCAGCATCTCCACGGCCTTGGGCAAATTTCCCAGCTTCCGGTACGCCAGGGACTGCCGGAAGTAGTAGGAGGCTCTTCTCGGAGAACGTTTCCGCGCCTCCTCCACCAGAGCGATGGCCTCGTAGGCGTGGGCGGGCCCCATGGCGGCCACGTAATGGGAATAGGTATCCCACGGAAAGGGACTGCGGGGGAGTTTATCCACGGCATTCTTAAGGAGCCTGGCGGCCTCCTCGGGTGCGGCCATGGGCTGGCCCACGCGCCCGAAATGGGGATTCACGCCGATGAACAGTTTATCGAAGGCCATTTCCCCGGCAATGAGAACAGGCGCCTTCCAGCTGATCCAGGAGAGCGTGCCCAGGGAAAAGAGAAGGAAGAAGGCGGTGAGAAGGGCGTTCCACTTCAGGAAGGAATGTTTTCCGGAAAACGCCCGGAAGGAGAAGCGGGGGAAGAAGATCTCCTGCTCTTTGCTGTTCAAAATGAGGAAGGCCACCGCCGCCGCCGTGCAGAAAGAACCGGGCGTCTCGTAGTCGATCTCGCAGAGGCAGTGGAAGAACCAGGAGGAAAACCCCGTGACAAGACCGAATTTCAAAAGAAAACTTTCCTGCTGTTCCGGCGTTTTTTCCGGGACCGCCGCCTGCTTCCTCAACAGAAGGAAGCCGAAAAGGAACGGCAGAAGAATGAGGAAACAGGAAAGAAGAAAACTGATTACTCCGCACTGAGACCCCATCGTAAGGGGAAAATCGTGGGGAGTGTGAGGGGCTTCGTCATTGATGAGATCTTTGTAGACGAAGTAGTTGTGGAAGAACTCCCCCCAGCCCGCGCCCAGAAGAGGATATTTTCCCATCATCCGCAGCGCCGCCCGGAAATAATCCAGCCGGAAGAGGATGGACCGGGGGCCCCGGTCGAAGGCGATGAGAAGACAGAATGCAGCGAACGCGCAGGCAAAAAATCCGCAGAGGGCAAGAAAGATCTTTTTCCGGTACCGGAGGGCCAGAACCGCCACGATGCTTCCGGCAATGAGTCCCAGAAAACACCCTCTGCTCCGGGTCTGGCGCAGAAGGAAGAGAAACAGTCCCGCCGTGGGCAGCATGAGGATGATCCGGGCGGGAAGAGGCGGAGTCACCCTCCCCCCGGCGATGCAAAGGAGCGCAAGAACGATGGGGAAAAGCAAAAGCAGGTAACCGGAATAGGCGTTTCCGGAGGAAAAGTCCGCGGAGATGCGGAATTCGGCAAGTCTCCTGCCGAACCGGTCGAAATAGAATTGTCCGCCGCTTTCCTGCACCCGTTTGTTGTAATATTCGGTCATGTCCCGGAATCCCACGGTATATTGCATCATGGCGGAATAATGGGAAAAGATGAAGGAGGCCACCAGCACGCCCAGCAGGAATTTCCCGAACCGGGGATCATGGGAAAAAAGATTGAAAAGGGAGAGCGCGTAGGCCGCCGTCCCGAAAACGTAGATCACGTTGTGTTCGTAAAAATCCCAGGTGGTGGCGTGCACGATCCCGGTAAGCGAACTTGC
>JAGAEF010000209.1 GCA_017613255.1 Lentisphaeria bacterium | reverse complement strand
TGCCGAAGGTCCACACGGGATTGTTGATGTCCGCAAGCTGATCGTTCCAGCTCTGGGGCTGATTGCTCATGCAGCGCAGATTCTGGATGCCCTTGGCGTATTCGTCGTCATCGGTGGTGATCATGCCGCCTTCGCCGCAGGTGGTGATGTTCTTGAGGCTGTGGAAGCTGAACGCGCCGGCGTGGCCGATGGAGCCGGCCATGCGTCCCTTGTAGGAGGAACCCGTGGCATGGGCGCAGTCTTCCAGAACCTTGAGTCCGTACTTTTCGGCGATGGCCATGATGGGATCCATATCCACCATGAGGCCCGCATAGTGCACCACGTAGATGGCTTTGGTCTTCTTGGTGACCTTCCGCTCCACGTCGGCGGGGTCGATGTTGAAGGTGCGGGGATCGATATCGGCGAAAACGGGGATCCCGCCTTCCTTGAGGATCACCAGACTGGTGGCCACGAAGGTGTTGGGGGTCACGATGACTTCATCGCCGGGCTTGATGTCGAAAAGCTGGGTAATGACGTGCATGCCGGTGGTGCAGTTGGTGCAGGCAAAGGCATACTTGGTGCCGTGCTTCTTGGCGAACTTGCTCTGGAATTCCTGGGTCTTGGGGCCCATGGTGAGCGTATCCTGATGCATGGCGGCGATGGCGGCATTGTATTCCGCCTCGTCATAGATGCTTCCCATGAAGGAATAGGGGACTTTGAGCTTGACGCCGTCGTCGGTTGCGTAACTGCTGGTGATACCCCCTTCGGTATTCCCGCCTGTGTAATGTTTCTTGTCGATAGCCATTTCGACCTCCTTTTTGTCTTGGGCTGTTTGGTTTTCGCCTTATACGGCACTTATTTTCATTTTCACGTTGTCGGCCTGAACGAGTCTTTTGCCGCTCTTCCGGCCCTTTTCCGCCGCGGCAATGGCCTTCTTTATGGCGGGGACGGCGTTGGCAAGGAACTCCTTTTCGATCTTCGCCCCGAAAGCGGCATTGGCCTTTTCCGGATACCCCATGACTCCGATTTTCACGTCGCTCCTCTGGGAGGTCTGCACGACCTCCTGCTTCATGTCCGTGAAACTTTCCCGCAGCTGGTAGCTGTCCGGATCCTCCCGGAGCCGTTCTGCCACGCTTGCCTTGTCCAGTTTCATCTTGTCCATGCGGACCACTTCCGGGCACCAGTGGAGCATGAGGGAGGTTTCCGCCCATGCCGCGTGATAGTCCTTTTCCGCGAAAAGCTTCGTCCAGGAGGGAGAAAAGTCCCAGATCTGGGTGAGAAGGATGAGCGTGTTCTTCAGCGCGGGATTGAGCCATTTCAGGATACGCAGGGACTCCTTGAGATGCAGGAGGCTTTCGCTTCCCCCGTGTCCCGGAAGGATGATGAAGTTTTCGAACCCCTGCAGGGCAAGGGATTCGATGATCTCCCCCACCAGATTGGAGAAGGTGTTGGGCTTCACGTTGATGGTGCCCGGCAGCATCCCGCCGGAGAACGTGTAGTTCAGCGTGGGCGCCACGATACAGTCCAGTTTTGCCGCCAGAGCCCGGGAGAGGAAATCGCAGTTGCGGATATCCACATCCAGCGGGAGATGCGCCCCGTGCTGTTCGCTGAGGGCATAGGGCAGAATGACGGTTTTGTTTTTCTTGAGATACTCCTTCACTTCGCAGAAGGTCATATCCTGCATACGGTAACTTTTCATTGCAGACCTCTTTCCGAAACGTCTTTCTTATGACAATATAAATCCTCTTTGCGAAAAAGCAACCTTTCCTCCCAAAAAAAGAGGCTTTTTTACAGCTGCCAGTCGGGATTGTCGTTGTAAGGCTCGAAGATGGGCGGATTCACCAGTCTCTCCTTGAGGACCTTTTTCAGAAGGAACCCTTCCAGCGGGATGCGGGGCCCCACGAATTTCAGCGCTTCCGCCTGAAAACGGCCGCCTTCCAGCATGGTCCCCCAGTATTCCGCCTTGGCGTGGAAGTTGCGCTTCCACATCTCCACATAGATATTGGAGGTGGGGGCGAAACTTTCGATGCACTTGTCGGACATTTTCATGGTTTTTTCGTCCGTCACCACCAGCAGATCGGGGATGAAGTGGTAGGCCTGGGCTACACCGGTCTGGTAGGCATAGACCTCCTTGAGTCCCCTGCGTCCTTTTTTGAGCTTGTCCTGCGAGATTTCCCGGCAGCAGCTCAGCGCATGCCGGGAGACGTGGGCGATCAGCCGGTGATCGGGATTGATGTCTCTGGGCCAGTGGATGAAGACCAGCTGGGGATCGTACTCGGCAAGGAAGTCGCAGAGGCGGTCCACGATCTCTCCCTGAAAACGGTCCACCTGAAAGATGGGATAATCCCAGACCACCTTTTTCGCCCCCAGCTGGGAGGCGGCCTTGACGGCGTCGGCGATGACCCGCTTCCTGCCGTCCCCTTTGAGGCTCCGGACGAAACTCCAGTTCCAGCCGCCTACGGGATTGAGAATGGTGACTTCACAGCCTGCAAGAGACAGCGCCGCGGCGATGTTGGGGCACTCCGCCTCGATCTCTTCGTGGTGCGCGCCTATGAAAAGCGCCCGTGTTTTTTCTTTCATTTTTCCGCTCCTTGGTATTCAGAAAACGTAAAAGGCAAGATAGAGAACGATCCCGCAGCTCAGGGGGATGGTGAAATTGTCGTCCAGTTTCAGCTGTTTCTGGAAAAGTTCCGCAAGAGCTCCCGCAATGACGGCAGCCAGACCCCATAAGTAAGGCTGCGCTCCCCGGCACCCGGAAAGGAAGAGGACCGCGGACAGGGCGACAAAGCCCGCCGCAACGAAGGAGAGCGTCCCTTCCAGAGATTTCCCGTTGACCAGCTTGTGACGCCCGAATTTTCTCCCCACGAGAGCGGCGGCGGCATCCCCGGTAAGCATGACCGCAAGGGAGGCCCCCGCGATCACCGGAACGAAGAGAAGGTTCACCATGAGAGCCGCGGCAAGCACCGGAGCGCCTCCGGAAACGATCCACTGCCCCTTTTTCACCTCGTTGCGCAGCATTTTGCCGAAAAGGAAGCCGTAGAGACGCCCCAGATATTTTCCGCCGTTGGCGTAATCGTGTTCGGAAACGAGAGTGAGCACAAGAAGCAGGAAAAAGAGGAGACAGCTGATCCACTGCCATTTTCCCAGAAGCAGGGTGGCCGCCACCATCCACAGGGAGGAAAGGTGGACGCCCTTGCGCTTGATCTCTTC
>JAGAEF010000208.1 GCA_017613255.1 Lentisphaeria bacterium | reverse complement strand
TCCTCCGCAAAATCCCCGTAGGCTTCGTCGATGAAGACGATGCCGTCGAACCCTTCGCAGATCTTTTCCATGACCTTTTTGGGATAGAGATTCCCCGTGGGCGCGTTGGGACGGGCGATCATGAAGCAGTTGGCCTTCTTCACTCTTTCCAGCACGTCGGAAGGAACGTCGAAATTCTCATCCAGCGGTACGGAAATATAAGGAGAACCCTGCAGGCCCGCAAGCGTGGGGTACAGGGAGTAGGAGGGCTCGAAGGAGGCAAGAGGTTTCTCCTTGGACGAAAAACAGCGGGCGGTGATGGTGAGGATGTCGTCGGAGCCGTTTCCCGCGATCACGTTTTCCGGGGCAAGGCCGAACTGGGAGGCGATCTCCTGCTTGAGCTCGGTGAAAAGGGGATCCGGATAGAGCCGCAGTCTCTCGTAATCGAACTCCTCCAGCGCCTTCTTCACCATGGGGGACGGCGCATAGGGGCTTTCGTTGGTATTCAGCTTGATGATCTTTCCGCCCCGGGGCTGTTCCCCGGGAACGTAGCCGGTCATGGCGTCGATCTCGCTTCGGAAATAGGAAATATATTCACGCATCGTTTCACCTTGAAAAGTTGGATTGTTTATCCCCGCCGGATGGAGCCGCTGTAGCCGTGGGCGTCCAGAGATTCCATTTCCGCAAAGGTTTCGATATGGGCCACTTCCCGCATCAGGCCCTCCCGAGTGTATTCGATGACGGAACTTCTGCGCAGGAAATCCACCGCGGAGATCCCGTGGAAAAATCTTGCGGTTCCCGCCGTGGGAAGCACGTGACTGGGCCCGGCAACGAAATCCCCGGCGGGTTCGGGGGTCCAGTCCCCCACGAAAATGGCTCCTGCGGCGGCAACGTCCTTCACATGGTCCCGGGCGTTTTCGAACATGAGTTCCAGATGCTCCGGCGCATACTTTCCGGCAATCTCCAGAGCCTGCGGGATGTCTTTGGTAAGAATGAAGCTCACCCCTTTTTCCAGCACCCGGTCGATGGTGCCGATCCGTTTGCGCATGGCGCACTGACGGGCAATCTCCTGCCGGACCTTTTCCAGAAAGTCCGCGTCACAGCTGGCAAGCACCGCCTGCTCCAGCCCGCTTCCGTGCTCCGCCTGGGAAAGGATGTCGGAAGCGGCAAAGGCGGCATTGGCCTTCCCGTCCGCCACGATCATGATCTCGGAGGGCCCGGCCACCATGTCGATGGCCACGCTTCCGTACACCTGTTTCTTGGCGGCGGCCACGAAGGCGTTGCCCGGCCCCACGATCTTTTCCACCTTGGGAACCGTTTCCGTCCCGTAGGCAAGGGCGGCAACGGCATAGGCGCCGCCCATGCGGAAGGCTTTGGTCACTCCGGCGCACTTCATGGCGAAAAGGGTCTGGGGATGGATCTTGCCGTCCTTCCCCGGGGGAGTTGCGGCAATGATCTCTTTGACCCCTGCCGCGGAAGCGATGGCGGCGGTGTGCAGAACGGTGGAGACAAGGGGCGCCGTCCCGCCGGGAATGTAACAGCCCACGCGCTCCATGGGGGTGAATTTTTCCCCCGTAATGACCCCATCCCGAGGGGAAAAAGTCCAATCCTGCGGGATCTGGTGCTTCGCAAAATCCTGTATATTTTTGAGGGCGCACTCGATGGCGGCGCGTTCGTGAGGTTTGATGAGTTTTTCCGCTTCGGAAAACTCTTCTTCCGTGACGGCAAATTTGTCGGGAGTGAGCTCCACGGAATCGAATTTTTTCATCATTTCGCAAATGGCCGCATCCCCTCTTTTGCGGACCTCTTCCAGAATGCCGGAAGCGGCCTTTTCCGCAAAATCCGGAGCGGCGGGCCGATTGTAAAGAAGTTCCAGAGCCTTTGCAAAGCCCGCGTCTTTATAGGAGATGATCTGCATATTCCGTCCTTTCCAGATAAAATGATTTTTACGGTGTAATATAACCTTTTCCCCCTCATTATGCAAACAGGAAAGCGTTTTTCTTTTCTGTTTTTGCCCGACCTGTGCCCGGCAGAGCGGATCAGGGGACGCTTGAGCATACCGGGAAAAAGATCTTTTGCCTGCAAAAAACCTGAAAAAGCTCCTTCTTCCCGTCCAAAAGCTTGATTTTCCTGCCATATCGTGCTATATTGAGTTGTCATCCATCACAAATCATACGGCAATCATAAAGCAGAAGCGAGGTTCGAACATGACGTACGACATCACCAGCGGACAAGTCAGTTCCGGAATCGTTATGACCGGCGACACCATGAATATCTCCAGCGGCGGACGGGTAATCGATACTCGCATCAGCGATGACAGCTTCGTGTACGTTTCCAACGGAGGAACGGCCGTCGGCACCGTGGCCGGCGACTGGGGCTGGCTGATCGTTTCCAACGGCGGGGTTGCAAGAGACACTGTCGTCAGCGGCAGCAGGGCCTTCCTCAATGTCGTGGTCAGGGGGTCCGCGGACGGTACTCTTCTGGAGTCCGAAGGCGGCATGTATTTGAGCAACGGAACGGCGACGAATACCCTTGTCACCTCCACGGGCCTTCTTGTGGTCTCCGCAGGCGGCAGAGCCGTGGGAACCCTCGTCAGCGGAGAAAGCGCCTCCCTGATCGTTTCCTCAAGAGGCGCGGCGCAGGACACCACCGTGGAAAATCAGGGAACATTGCTGATTTCCAGCGGCGGACAGATCGCCGGAAATCTGAACATCGCTTCGGGGGGAATCGTTACCGTGGAAGAGGAAGGGATCGTCGACTTCGATCTCCGGACCCGCAAGGCGGCCTCCGAGCCTTTCGTGAACAATATTGCCCTGATCCAGGGAGTGCCGCAGTTTACCATCACCGTCTCCGCGAAGCAGGCGGACGGCATCTATCTTCTGGCCAACGGCGCGGCGAACTTCCGCGGAAGCATCACCATTTCCAGTTCCGCAGATGACAGCGCAACTCTCACCGTGGGAAAAACCGTGACCCTGAACGAAAAGGCATACAAGCTGAACATTTTCTCCGGCACGCTCCTGCTTTCGGCAGGGGAGATCGATCTCACCGGAGAGGAGGTTCAGACGTACAACGTATACAAACCGGTCTCCTCCGCCAGCGTCATGATGGGACAAACCCTCGTTTCCGGCGATGCGGAAGACGGCATGGAGATTTCTTCCGGCGGCACGGCAATCAACACCTCCATAGGGTCCGGCGGTTGGATGTACGTTTACAGCGGAGGCACGGCGACCAATATCAGCGCGGCAAACGGGGCGGTGCTCCGCTTCGATGTGGCTCCCGGGACCTACGTTCAGGGAACCAAGGGAGGCTCTTCCTTCCGCGTGGCCAGCAGTCTTCTCTCGGGATACACGGTGGATTTCCGCGGCGCCGTTTATATCGACAGCAAGGCAGTGGCTTCCAATGTCACGCTCGCAGGCGGCGACATGGAGGTTTTCGAAGGCGGCACGGCTCTGGGAACCGAAGTTCACGACGGAGCGCTGGCAGTCAACGGCTCGGCAAGCGAGACCGTACTTCATGCAGGCGGCGTTCTTACCGTCGGCGGGACAGCCTGCTCCACCACCGTGAGTTCCGGCGGCAACGTGAACGTTTCCGGAGGCACGGTCGTTTCCACGACGATCTCTTCCGGCGGCGCCATGACCATCGAGAGCGCAGGAAAGGTGACCGGGACTTTGCAAATAGAGCAAGGCGCAGTCGTTTCCGCTTCGTCCGGGGCCGTCGTCGACTTCGATATTTCCGATCGGGTTGCCGGAGGAAAAGTTCTGGTGAACGATCTTGCCCTCATTCAGGGAACACCGGATTTCACCATCACGGTCTCCGCCGATCAGGCGGAAGGGAACTACTCCCTTGCCAACGGCGTCATGGCGTCGGACACGATGATTACCGTCCGCCTGCCGGATGATACCGTTCTGGGAAACATCGTTCTGGGCGAAGTGCTCAATGTGGACGACAAGTCCTACGCGCTGACGTGCGTGGACAACCTCCTTTCCATCGCCATAGCCCTGGCCGACCCCGTCCCCAGGGAGGCCGCCGACGATCTGAACGGGGACGGAAGAGCCGATGTGATCATGACCATCTCCGAGCTCGGTCACGATGCCGACGGGGCAACGGGCGCATGGCTGATCCAGGAAGACCAGACCCCCGTCTGGGGCAATCTGAGCCAGCGCGATTCCGACTGGACCATTTTCGGCACGGGACACACCGCATCCGAAAAACGGAGTGCGGACGTCTACGTCAAGAGCACGGACAACGTCATCGGCGCCTGGACCACGAACGAGTCCGGAAATGTCACCGGATGGGAGACCATCGGCCAATTCGACGAGGATACGCAGGTCCTGGGACTGGGCGACTTCGACGGCAACGGTCAGACGGATCTTCTCTTGCGCAACGTCAACGGCGCCGTGGGGTGCTTTGCCGCAGGCGAAGAAAACGGCGGCTGGAACTACTTCGAAAGTCTGGGCGACGAGTGGGAAATCGTGGCAACAGGCGATCTGAACGGAGACGGTCGGGACGATGTAGTCCTGAAGCACGAGGCCGGGTTCGCCGGCAGCTGGCTTGCGCAGGAAAATTACCAGATGACCTGGGCCAATCTCGATACGCTGGAAAGCGGGTACAGCATCGTCGGGACCGGGGACTTCAACGGCGACGGCACGGACGATGTCCTGCTCAAGAAAGGAAACTACTACGGAGCGTGGCTGGTACAGAACGGAAACGTCAAGGAGTGGATGGGCCTTGGCGATCTGGGCAAAGTCACCGTGGAACAGATCGCGGACTTCGACGGAGACGGGATCGACGATCTGCGCATCCGCACCTCCGCAGGGGATCTGGGGGCACTGCTCGTACACGGCGACAGCAACCTGGAATGGAAATATTACGGTTCCGTGGGCGATGAGTGGAGCACGTCTCTTGCCGCCATTTGAGGCAATTTCACGATCGGCGGTATTCAGGAGTGATATGATGCAGTTACCGTTTGCTCCTTCGGCACGGAAGCGGGGAAAGGCCGGAGCATGAATCACTTTTTCCTGCTCCGGCAAATGGTCCTGCGGGACATCCAAAGCCGATTCCGCGGCAGTATTCTGGGCTGGCTGTGGAACTTTCTTCTGCCGCTTCTGATGCTCACGGTCTATACGGTGGTCTTCGGAGGCTTTTTCAAATCCCGCTGGGGACGAGATATCGGGGAAAACAAGATGGTGTTCGCCACGGTGCTTTTTTCCGGGATCACCCTCTACAACATCTTCAGCGAAAGCGTGTCCTTGTCCACCTCCTGCATCCTCGGAAACGTGAATTACGTCAAAAAGGTGCGCTTCAAGCTGGAGCTGCTGCCTCTTTCACGGACCCTGAGCACGTCGATCATGTCCCTTTCCTGGATCCTTCTGCTGCTGATCGCCGCGGGGATCGTTTTCCGGAGTGCGTGCTGGAGCTGGATCCTTCTGCCGCTGACCCTGATCCCTCTGGTTCTGTTTTCCGCGGGGATCTCCTTTTTCACCTCGGCGCTGGGGGTCTATTTCCGGGACCTGCAGTATCTTATCGGCATTCTGCTCCAGATGCTGTTTTTCCTCTCCCCCGTCTTCTACCGTCTCGGCAGTCTGCCGGAAGAGTACCGGAAGATGCTGCGCTGGAATCCGATGGTGTGGTTCATCGAAGTCAACCGCGGCGTTCTGTTTCACAAGCTTCTGCCGGAATATGCGCTTCTTCCCTCGGCGGGAGATCTTCTGACCTGTTATGCGCTGGGCGGGATCGTATTCGTGTCCGGCTGCCTGTGGTTCCGTTTTTCCAAGAAGGGGTTCGGCGATGTCCTCTGACAACGATATCATCGTTTCCGCACGCAATCTGTGCAAGAGCTTCCGGATATACCGGGAGCCGTATCACCGGCTGCTGCAGTATCTGCCGCTGGGGAAGAGGAAACTGTACAGGGAAGTGCAGGCGGTCAAAGACTGCTCCTTCGACGTGAAACGGGGAGAATGCGTGGGGATCATCGGGCGGAACGGAGCGGGAAAAAGCACCATACTCCAGCTTCTGGCGGAAACGGTGGTGCCCACCTCCGGAAAATTGACGATCCGCGGACGGATTGCGGCGCTTCTGGAACTGGGAAGCGGATTCAATCCGGAATTCACCGGACGGGAAAACATCTTCATGTACGGCGCGATCCTGGGGCTTTCCCCCGACGCCATCCGGGAACGATATGAATCCATCGTGGATTTCGCGGACATCGGGGATGCCGTCGAACAGCCGGTCAAAACGTATTCCTCCGGCATGGCGATGCGCCTTGCCTTCGCCGTCGTGGCGCATGTGGATGCGGATATTCTGATCATCGACGAGGCGCTGGCGGTGGGAGATGTGGTCTTCGTCCAGAAGTGCTACGCCTTTCTGCGGGAATTCATGAGGAAACATACGGTGATCCTCGTTACCCACGACATTGCGGCAGTCCGCGACCTGTGCGACCGGGCGATCTGGCTCGAAAGCGGACGCATAGCCGAAGACGGAAATCCCGCAAAGGTCACGGATGACTATCTGGCCCGCTGCTGCGAAGTGCGGCAGGGCGCCTCCGCAATCGGAAGTGCCGCTCCGGCGCCGAAGCAGACCGCCGCCATGTGTGATGTGCGGAAAAAGAACTGGGAAGAACATCCCGAAGAGGTCCCCCGATACGAATTTTTCTCATTCGATGAAAATGCGCCCAGTTTCGGCAAGGGAGGAGCCCGGATCCGCGATATTCACTTTACGGATCTGCAAAACCGGACGCTGAACGAGTGCACCGGAGGAGAAAGGGTTCGTCTGGTGATGGATATAGCTCCCCTCCAGGAGCTCGAATCCCCCATCGTCGGATTCGCCTTCCGCAACAGCCGGGGGGAAAACATTTTCGGAGACAACACCTATGAGGTCTACCGGAACGATCCCCAAACCGTCGTGCCGGGAGAGACTCTTCGGGCCGTGTTCGAATTCGAAATGCCCCGGCTTCCGCCGGGAGAATATGCTCTCCATGCGGCGATTGCCGACGGCACGCAGGACGAACACATTCAGCACCAGTGGTTTCACAACGCTCTGACGATCCTGAGCTGTTATCACGGAAAAATCGGCGTAATGGTGGGGATCCCCATGCACCGCATTCTGCTGCGGAAAGTTACAAACGGGAAAGAAGAAGCAAGGTAAAAATGGAACAGGAACGATTCATCCCCGGCACCAGCCGCATAACGGAAGTCGAAAGTTTTCACCGCTATTGGGCGGCCGCGGAGCTGTGTTCCGGCAAAAAAGTACTGGATGCCGCCTCCGGAGAAGGATACGGTTCCCGGATACTGGCCTCCGCCGCCAAAGAGACGGTGGGCGTGGATCTCTGCAGGGAAGCCGTGGAAGAGGCAAAGAAAAAATACGATTGTGCCAACCTTTCCTTCGTCTGCGCAAATGTGTACGACATGCCCTTCGGCGACGGGGAATTCGACTGCGTGGTCTCCTTCGAGACCGTGGAACATCTGAAAGAGCCCGAGCGGCTGTTTGCCGAGATCCGCCGGGTTTTGAAACCTTCGGGATTCGTGATCCTTTCTTCACCGAACAAGTCGGCGTTCGACCGCCGCAACCGCTGCGAAAACGGGGAAAACGTCTTTCATGTGTGCGAAATGGAATGCGAGACTCTGGTCGGCCTGATGAAACGCTTTTTCCCGAAGGTGGCCGTGTATGCGCAGGATTCCTTTTTCAACTCCCGCATCGGCGACGGAGATGCCATGCACTATTTCGTCAGGAAAGATGATCGGATCATCCGGCAGGAGGCACTGGTCAGGCCCCAGTATTCCATCGTGCTGGGGGGCTGCGGCGATCTCCCGTCTCTTGCTCCCAGCTCCTATATCGACGCGAATTTCGATGAACATTTCGGCTATCAGCCGGATGACGAGGCAGTCGTGAATCAGTTCGGTCTGCGGGGCGAGCTGGAAAGGGAGAAAAGCGCTTGCGCGCAAGTGCGGAATTGCCTGAACGATGCAAGACAGGCCCTCGGCGCGGCGCAAAACGAGCTGGTCTCCACGCGGGAAACGCTGAAAAAAATGACGGCTGAACTGGAAGAAAGGAACAGCCTGCTGACGGAACAAAAGGCCGCCCTGGAAAGAAATAAGAAGGAACTGGAAGAAAAGAACAGCCTGCTGACGGAACAAAAAGCCGCCCTGGAAAAGAGTCTGAATGAGGAGCGCGCCAAAAGCGAATATCTGTGGACGGAGTATCAGGAGCTCAAGAAGGCCTGGTCTCTGCGCATCTTCGGAAGATTCAACCTGCGGAAAAGAACGTATCAGGCGCTGCAGGCGGCGGGAAGGACCATCCACCGCTGGGGGAAAAGTCTTCTGAATCGTCTGGACGTACGCTACGAAACCCGCATCAACCTGAAAAACAAGCTTTACCGGCATTTCGGTTTTTGTCTGAAATCCGTACGCGGCTACAACGACTGGCTGCTGTTCAACAAGCGCAGCTTCAACGAAAGCCTCTCCGCCGACACGGGTCTGGAGGTTCCCGAAGACCTTCCCCTCACCTCCATTGTCATACCGGTCTACGATAATCTGCAGTACACGCTCTCCTGCCTGCACTCCCTGTACGGCATCGAAAGCAAGGCGCCTTTCGAAGTGATCGTGGCGGACGACTGCTCGAAGGAGGATTATGCAGCCCTCCTGAGAAGAGAATTCCCGCAGGTGAAGGTGATCCGCAACCAACGCAATTGCGGCTTTCTCCTTACGGCGAACCGGGGTGCACAGGAGGCCTCCGGCGAATATATCCTCTTCCTGAACAACGATACCGAGGTGCTTCCCGGGTGGCTGGACGAACTGGCGACCGCCCTCTATCATCATCCCGAGGCCGGCATGATCGGCTCGCAGCTGGTGCATATCCGGACCGGAGCCCTTCAGGAAAGCGGCAATCTGATCTGCAAAAACGGCGAAATGATTCCCCTGGGCAGGGGCGCGGACCCGAATCATCCTGAATTCTCCTATTTCCGGGAAGTCGACTTCGTTTCCGGGGCAAGCATCATCCTGCGCAAACGCGTTTTCGAGGAGATGAAGGGCTTCGATCCCTGCTACGCGCCCGCCTATTTCGAGGACCCCGATCTCGGGCTCCGTCTCAAGCGTGCCGGATACCGCAATTTCGTGATGCCCCTTTCCCGGGTCATGCATTGGGAAATGGCCTCTTACGGAGAGGCTTTGGCAAAGGATTGCGGACGGAACAAAAGGCTCTTCCTTGACCGCTGGAAGGAATATCTTTCCAGCCACGCTCTTTACGATTCTCCCAAGGATTTTGCCGCCGGGAAAAAATACCCCCGGGAACGCATTCTGTACATCGATGCCGAATACCCGAAGCCGGACCGGGGGTCGGGCGGAATGGATGCGGTATTTTTCATGAATTATTTCCTCAAGCGGGGATTCGACGTCGTCTTTCACGGCGAATATACGCCCTGGGAAGTGCCCAAATATACCAAAATGCTGCTCCGCATGGGCGTGGAGTGCGTTTATCAGCCCTGCCGCAGGATCTGGGAATATCTGGAAACGGACGGAAAGAGCTTCTCCTGGCTCTTCATCTCCCGCATCTATCAGGCGCAGTGCTTCGACCGTCTGCTGAAGAAGTTCTGTCCCCAGGCGCATTACATCTTCAACACGGTGGATCTTCATTTTGTCCGGGAGGAGCTGGAAGCGGAACTGCATGACGATCCGCAGATGCGCAAACAGGCGGAGAGGACGAAACGTTTCGAGCTTGCCGTAGCGAAAAATGCAAATGCCGTGATCGTCATCAGCCGGGATGAGAAAAAACTGCTGGAAACCGAGTACGGCTTGACCAATGTCTGGCATATTCCGCAGGCCAGATCGATTGCCGGACGCAGGCAAGACACACAGCGGAAAGGCGCCGTTTTCATCGGCAGCGCCCATCCGCCGAACATGGATGCCCTGCGGTATTTTCATGACAGCATCCTGCCCCTGCTGCCTGCGGATTTTCAGCTGACGGTCGTGGGAGAGGCCTTGCGGGATATGATGAAGGAACTGCCGGAATACCGTGATCTTCTGGATTGCCGTCAATTCCATTTCGCGGGGTTTGTCCAGGATCTTGCCGACGTGATGGATACTGCCCTTATTTCTGTTGCGCCCCTGCGTTACGGCGCGGGCACGAAGGGCAAGGTCGCCAGCAGCATGTCCTACGGCGTGCCCTGCGTA
>JAGAEF010000207.1 GCA_017613255.1 Lentisphaeria bacterium | reverse complement strand
TGCCGCACCGCAGACGCCCGCTGTGCCTCCGACGCCCGCGCCCCAGAGCCAGACGCCTCCCCAGGAAGCGCCCAAGCCCGCCGCACCGGAGGGACTCACCCTCAGGAAAGAGGAGAAAAAGAAGAAGGAGGCTCCCCCCGCGGACGGTGAAAAAAAGGATGACGGCAAGGAAGGAGAAAAGAAGAAGGGAAAGACCGATCTTGCCAATCCCCTCATGAAGGCGAGGCAGGAGGAGCAGAAAAAGAAGAAGAAAAAGAAGCAGCTCGTCACGCTGTGCGTTCTGGGAGGCATTCTCCTTGTTCTTGCCGCTTCCGTGCTCGTCATCGGGCCTGCGAAAGTGGGCAATTCCATCACGGGCATCTACAACAAACTGGCGAAAAAAGCCAACATTGCCCCCCTCAAGGAGAAAGAGGGGAAATCCCCGCTGGTCACGGAGATGGAAAAACTTGTCTCCGAGTTCGAAAAGGGCGGACTTTCCCAAAGCGCCGTCTGGAACAAGTGTGAAGAGTTCATGGCCACAAAACCCGATCCCGTCACGGATGAGGAAGTGCTTCTCTACCGGAAACTGCGGACTTTCTTCGTCCCCGCCGACGAGGAAAAGTGCGAAAAGAGCCGCAATGAAGAAAACTTCCATGAAAAGTATCTTGCCGCGGAAGAGGAAAAGAACAGACAGGAGGCCGAGGAAAAGGCCAGAGCAAGACAGCGGGCGTGGGAAGAGGCCAAAAAGCAGGAAGCGGAACGGAAGGCGGCCGAGATCAGGAAGCTGAACGAAGGAAGGGAGGCCAAAGCCAAGGCGGTGGAGAGAAGGATCCAGGGCAAGCGTCATCAGGAGATGGTCAAGGTCCGCAGGGCGTTCTACGATATCTTCTACGATTTCACCACCACCATCCCGGAAAAACAGGCCGCCGTCAGGAAGCTTTTCACGGATGCCGGGAAACTGCGCAGGTTTCCCACCGCCGAAGAGGAGCCGGATTTCGAGGAGGCAAGAAGGGTCCTCGGCGGCAAGATCAGCGTGCTTCGTCAGGACAGCGCTCAGATCCTTGCCGACCTGAACAAACTCTTCAACAGCCACGGGCTCCTCTTCCGGCTGGATTCGATCCTGCGGAAAGGCGACAAGAGGCTCGTGGGGGTGAGCGTCGTCATCAAGAACCGCTCCTGCAAGGTGGAAAAACTGGAAAACTTCACCATCTACGGCAAGATCCCCGGACTGGACACGCTCTACGTCATTTCCCTGGAGGAAATGCGCAATACAAACCCCAGGCAGCTGCGCAAATTCATCCATGACGCCTTCGGGCCCTACAACGGCATGAACAGGGAAATGTATCTGCCCGCCTGCTATGCCCTCAACGGCGATATCAAGATGGCCTCCTTCCTGGGGGAAGCCCCCGCGGCACTCCCGGCGGCGAAAAGGTACCTGGCCAACTTCTACAAACCCTACTTCGATTACGTTCTCAAGCAGAACAAAAACGATGCGGAGCTCAGGAAGAAGCTGGAAAAGGCTCTGGGAGAGACCCAATCCCTCAGGGATTACATCGATCCGCCCAAGCCCGCCCCCAAGGCGCCTCCCAAGGCGGCGCCCAAGCCCGCGCCTAAAAAACCGGCGCCCAAAAAGCCCGCCGCACCTCCCAAAAAGAAATAAACCTGAAAACGAAAGAAACGCAACGGGGTTTGCCCCCAAGGAAGTGAATATGGACACGGACAACACAACGTATCAGAACCCTCTCACCGGCCGTTACTCCGGCAAGGAGATGAGCTACAACTGGTCGCCCCAGAAGAAGCACTCCACCTGGCGGAAGCTCTGGATAGCTCTGGCGGAATCCGAAAAGGAGCTGGGACTTGCCATCACCGATGAACAGATTGCCGAAATGAAGGCCCATATCGAGGACATCGACTTCGAGGCCGCCGCCGCCAAGGAAGCGGAACTGCGGCACGACGTGATGAGCCACATCCATATCTTCGGCGACCTCTGCCCCAAGGCGCGTCCCATCATCCATCTGGGCGCAACCTCCTGCTTCGTCACCGACAATACGGAACTCATCCAGATGCGGGACGGTCTCAAGATCCTTCTGGGCAAACTGGCCAAGGTCATCGAGCTTCTTTCCAAGTTCGCCGACGAGAACAAAAGCGTTCCCACGCTGGGCTTCACCCACTACCAGCCCGCCCAGCTGACCACGCTGGGCAAACGGTTCGCCCTCTATCTTCAGGATTTCGTCATGGATGCCCAGCGGGTAAGGGAGGAGATCAAACTCATTCCCTTCCGGGGTGTAAAGGGCACCACCGGCACGCAGGCAAGCTTCATGGATCTTTTTCAGGGAGACGAGGACAAGGTGCGGAAGCTGGATCTTCTGGTCTCCAACAGGATGGGATTCGCCTCCTCCATACCCCTGAGCGGCCAGACCTATACGAGAAAGGTGGACTTGAACGTCCTCAACGTGCTTGCCGGGATCGCCGCAAGCGCCTACAAGATGTGCGGAGATATCCGCCTTCTGGCCAATCTGAAAGAGATCGAGGAGCCCTTCGGGAAATCCCAGGTGGGCTCCAGCGCCATGGCCTACAAGCGCAATCCCATGCGTTCGGAACGGGTCTGCTCCCTTTCCCGCTACCTCATGAATCTGCCCGTCAACTGTGCCATGACCCACGCCACCCAGTGGTTCGAACGGACCTTGGACGATTCCGCCAACCGCCGCATCGTGCTGGGGCAGGCGTTCCTCACGGCGGACGTGGTGCTCTCTCTGGCGGCCAACATCGTGGACGGGCTTCAGGTGTGGCCCCAGGTGATCCATGCAAGGATCATGTCCGAACTGCCTTTCATGGCCACAGAAAACATCCTCATGGAGGCGGTCAAGGCCGGAGGCGACAGGCAGGATCTGCACGAAGCCATCCGGAAACACTCCATGGAAGCCGCAAGAGTGGTCAAGGCGGAAGGAAAACCCAACGACCTGATGGAACGGCTTGCCAAGGATCCCCTTTTCGCGAAAGTGGCCCCCCGTTTCGGGGAGATGCTGGATCCCGCCAAATTCATCGGGCGGGCGCCCTCCCAGGTGACGGATTATCTGGAAGGGACCGTAAAGAAGCTTCTGGAAGAGATCCATTCCGAGCTTCCCGCGGAAGGGTTCCATACGGAAGAAGTGAAGGTGTGATCCCCCCGGGGGACAGCAGAAACCACACGCAAGGAGGGAAAAGTCATGCAGTTCTTCAAGTACGATCTCAATCTCAACTATCTTCTTGCGGCGGCCTTTCTGCCGGTCATCATCAACTTCGCCGTTCTGATCTTCAACCCGGACAAGGCGCAGAAGATCGGCAAGGCGCTGGTTTTTCAGCTTGCCGGGCTGGTTCTTCTGCCCGTAGTCATCGGCGGGATCCTGAAGGGTGCCGGGGCGACCCCCAAGACCATTTCGCTGTGCATTTTCCTTTTCGAATGCGCGGGGGCTCTCTTGATGATCGGTTTTTCCGTTCCCCAGATGCTGGTGAAGGAGAAGAACAAATCGGTGTGGACGTGCTGGCTTCTGGGAGCGTTTTCGCTGGTATTCTGGGGGTATTCCCTCTTTCTCATGGCCATGCAGCACGCCTCCTGAAGGCGTTCCCCCTCCCCCGGTCCGCTGATACGAAGCAAAGAGACAATATAAAATCCGAAACAGGATCCGAAACAAAACAAAAAAAGGAGCAGAAAATGAAAGGAACGATCCTTCTGGGAACCATCTGCGCGTTCGCCGCAGGCACACTCTCCCTTTTCGGGGAAAAAATCGCCGTGGAACAGTTCGGCCCCGCGGCCGTGAAACAGCCGGACAACTCCTATCTCATCTCTTCCGGCAATTATGTATTTTCCTCCCAGCTCATCCCCGTAAAGGATCTGGTGAAGGAAACCGTCGTCACCATCGATCTCAAGGCGCCCGCGGACCTTGCCAAGGGAGTGGAGTATTATGTGGGGATCCTCAACTTCGACAAGGAGGGCAAACGCATCCAGATAAGCTACGTCAATCCCGTGAAGGGGTCCGATACCGTCCTTGCCGCGCCATGCGCAAAGACGGATACCGTGCTGAAAGTGCAGGACGGCTCTCTCTTCAAGAAGGGTACCTGCATCGCCTATGAGACCAAAAAGGATCTTTCCGATCTTCCCAACTATACCGCCACGGAAAAAGCCGTTGTCCGGTCCGCGGAGAAGAGGGGCGCCCACTGGGAGATCACGCTGTCCAAGCCCTGCGGCGTGGAATATCCTGCGAAAACTCCCGTGCGGGCCCACTTCGGCGGCTGGTATCAGTATCTGCTCTGCGCCGTGAAGGCGTCCACCCTCGGGGATTGGAAGAGCTATACGTTCAAGATCTCCGGAACGAAGGAAGGAAATCCCTGCAGGCAGTGGACACTGGGCACCGCCGGGATCAAGTTCATCATCTTCAACAACGGGAAGGAAAAAGGGAAAGACGGCATGTTCTTCCGCAACCTTACCGTGACCACTCCGGAACAATGACGGAAAACGAAGGAACATCCCTCCGTATCCAATAACGATCCAATAACGATCAAAGGAATCATCATGAACAAGCTTTTCAGCAGCATTTTCTCCCCCCGGAAGAAGCTTCTTTTCGCCGCGGCCTTTTCAGCCGTTCTCCCCTTTGCGGGCGCGGAAAGCTTCCTTTTCAACTCCCCCGAAGACTGGTCTCCTTCCGAAAAGATCAGCGTCAATGCGGACGGATCCATGGCCATCAAGGGCATGGGGATCCTTTTCACCCATGCGGAACCCTTCTCCGTGGATCCTTCCGTGGAAAGCACCCTTTCCGGCGAGGTCAAAGCCATGCCCGGAAGCAGTGAAAAAGACCGCTACTATGTGGCGTTTCTCAATTTCGACAAGGATATGAAACGCATCGAGGCAAGGGAAGTCAACGTGGTGAAGGGCTCGGAAACGGTCCTTGCTGCCGACGCGAACCCCAAGGACCTCAGCGTAAAGATCAAGGACGGGAGCCAGTTCAAGAAGGGAATGTATATAGCCGCCAACGCGAAGGAAGATTTTTCCGATCTTCCCAACAGGACCGTGAGCCGCTTTCCCATCCAGGAGGTAAAGAAACTTTCCGACGGGACTTTTGAACTCACCTTCAAGCAACCCATCGCCTTCACGGCAAAGGCGGGTACTCCCGTGCGCGCCCACAGGGGCGGCTGGTATCAGTATTCCGGGCCCTGCGGAGAAAAACTCCCCAAAGAGTGGAAAAAGTTCTCGGTGACCATCAAGGGAACGGCTCCCGGGGACCACAAGAAATTCTGGCGGCCGGGCACGGCCTTCGCCAAGATCACCGTCTTCGGATCCGGCCCCTCCAAGGTGCCGTTCCTTGCCTTCCGCAACTTGAAATTCGAATCCAAGGGCGGGAATGCCGCCCCCGTGAAAAACAAGGTCGCCGTGCCGGAAAAAACGAAGAAAATCGTTCTGGACCTGCCCGTAACCGAAAAGGGCGTCACATTACAGCTCTTCTTTGCCGACGGCTCGAAACGCAAGGTGGGGTTCGCCCCCCAGAGCCTCAAGTATAAGCATATCGAACTCAAGAACGCCTTCCTTCAGGTCAGCCCCTTCCCCTTCCGGTTCAAGATGGTGAACGTTCCCATGGTCCCGCCCCGGAAGAAAACGGCGGACGATCTGGAAAAGATCTGGAAGGAGAGCGGAAGCTCCATGGACAAGGAGTGCCGTCTTGCCTTCGTGAGCACGCAGGCGGGACAGGAAGTCTATTTCAACGGCTCCTTTGCGGGGATCATCAAACGCTCCGTGCCCCTCAAGTCCATTTCCGGCATCCCGGAAGGGGTGAAACCCGTCTTCTGCGACAAGGCCGACAACTCCTCCTACAGAACGCTGGATCTTTCCTACGCTTCCGGGATCAGCAAGGCGAAAGCGGAATCCGTCTCCTCCGAAAAGTTTGCCGGGAAGAAGGATAACGTTCTGGATCTTTCCATCACCGCAAAGAAGGGGCAGAAAGGCACCCCCAAGGCGCCGGAAGACGGACTGCGTTCCTTTGCGAAGATGAAACACTCCTTCGTCTGGACCGTGCCTGCCGAACAGTATCCTTCCGCCAAAGTCGTCTGCGCGGTGAGCGCCGAAAAGAAGAAGGATCCCGCCATGACGCTGCGCCTGACGAGGTATGTGGATCAGCCCGGCTACCGGGGGAGAGCCTTCGAGGCCATGGCGGATACCCTGATCGTTTTCCCGGATGCGGAAAAGAAGGGGCTGGCCAAAAAGATCGGGGAAGCGGTCATCGACGGCAAAACCATGCCCCTCTATGAAGTGAACGTGCCCCTGAACTCCGGGGACATCGCCGATCTGGTCTATACGGACAGGAACTCCACCTTCCCCATGACCAATGCCCGCTATCTGGATTTCGAGATCATGGGCCGCTGTACGGATTTCCGTCACCCCATGGGGGACAAACGGGCCTATCCCGATCCCGCGAAGAAAAGCGGAGTATATGTGTTTTCCATAGCTCTGGAGAGAGCCGTTGCGGAAATGGAGCCCTGCTACGCCCAGCCGGGAAATATCTTCCACAACGAGGAAAAACCCGAAGCGCAGATGCGGATCAAACCGCTGAAAGAAGGAAAATATACGCTCTCCTGGACCATCCGGGATGCGGAAGGAAAGATCCTGAAAAAGGATTCCCGGGCCGTTTCCGGAAAGGAAGAAGAGATCGTGAAGATCGACCTGGCCCAGAAGGAACTGGGCTGGTATGCTCTGGACTATGAACTGAGCACGCCGGAAAGGGTTCTTCTCACCCACAAGGCCTCCTTCGCCCTTCTGGACAAGGATACCCGCAAGGCGGAAGTGGAAGACTCCCCCTACGGGTACTGGGACTACGGAGGAGCGCACTACAATGCGGACAAGCTGGAGATCGTGGGCCCCGTCCTCTTCAAGGCCGGCTTCCGCCGTTCCGCCGGGATCCAGAAATATCCGCTGGAACAGCGCAAAAAATGGAAACTGTGCGGCCCCAGCATCGGGACCGCCCCCATGGGCTCTTCCGATGAGAAGCAGATCGAAACCATCCGCAAGAACATCGAAAAGAATCCCGGCGTGAAACAGTTCCTCATCTTCCACGAACACGGCAAATGGTGCTATCAGGCGGCCCCCGAACTTACCGGACAGAAGTATGATCCGGCAAACAGGTGGGAAGACGCGGACAAGCGGCAAAAGCACGCCATGCAGCTGGGCAGGATCGCAAGAGAGCACTTCCCCCAGCTCAGGATCATGCTGGGCAACACTCTGGGCTGCACGGAACTCATCGCCGAAACCATCCGGGGCGGTTTCCCGGAGAAGTATGCCGACTATGTGGGTCTGGAAGTGGTGGGAAGAAGCACCCTGCCGGAACGCCAGTGGGAAGGCGCCCTTCAGGCCGGGGAACTGCTGCGGGATACGGCAAGGGCCTTCGGCTACAACAAGTGGCAGATCGGCGCCTGCTTCGAAAACAACTACCGGCTGGATTCCCTCATCGGGGACGTGAGACAGGCCCAGTGGTACGTGCGGGATCTCCTGCTCTCCCAGGCGTGGCGCATTCCCGATATCTTCATCGGGATCATCATGGACTGCGGCAACTCCTATGCGGGCTCCTTCTGGGGCGCCACCGGCCTCTGCTACCGCAATCCCTACATCTACCCCAAGAGGGCCTATGTGGGCGTGGCGGTGGCCACCAGACTACTGGATCAGGTGGTGGATTTCCAGCGCATCCCCACAGGGGACGACTGCGTGTATCTGGCCCAGTTCAAGCGCAAGGACGGGAAAGTCGTCTACGCGCTGTGGAGCTCCGTGCTGGATACGCCCGTAAGAATAACGACCGACGGGAGCAAATTCGAATGCATCGACTTCTACGGAAGAAAGAAGAGCGTGAAAAAATCCCTCTTCGGCAATTCCTTCGATACGGTCGCCGCCCAGAGCGTGATCTATTTCACGGGGGATAAACCCTTCGTCGTCTCCGCCAAGGCTTCTCCCTCCAAGTCCGGAGCCAAACGGCCCGAAGCGCACATTGTCGCGGCGAAAGCCGAATCCCTTTCCGACTGGAGAATCGCCGAAGGCAAGGACATCCGGCTGGAAAAGCCCGACGGACTTGCTCTCCCCTACCGCACCGCGGGGAAATTCGCGGCCAAAGAGGCGGACGATCCCCAGATGGGCAAGTGCCTGGAGATCACGCTGGCGGAACCGAATCTCAAGCTCAACAGACATATCTGGGAATACGGCATTCTGGAACTCAAGAAGCCTGTGGAGCTTTCCGGGGACCCCGCCTCTCTGGGCGTGGTGGTCAAGGGCAACTCCGGCTGGGGCCAGATCTACTTCGTGGTGGAGGACTCCACCGGCAAGAGAATGGTCTCCTGCGGGACAAGACAGCACAATGCGGACGTATACGACTATGACGGACGCACGTCGCTTGCCTACACCGGCTGGAACTATGTGACCATGCCCATGACCCACAAATCCTCCATCCGGGATATTTCCACGGGCGCAGTCAGCAACCTGTGGGAAGCCGGCGAGATCAAGAACGGGAAATTCCACAGCATTTCTGCGGGAGTAAAGTACCCCGTGAAACTTGTGGGGATCGGCTTTGCCGTCCAGTCCAGAGTCTTGAGTCTCACGGAACGGCATCAAAAGGAACAGACCTTCCGGATCAAGGAGGTCTCCTCCTTCGATTTCCAGAAGAAGTAAGGGTTTTTCAAGATCCCTGTCAGGAAAACGCCTCCGGCTCTCCGCCGGGGGCGTTTTTTTCTTTTGACGACGGGAAAATTCTTGAAAAAACACTTTCCCTCTCTTGAAAACGCTGGTTTTCCTTCTATATTTACCTTGACGGTTTTCTGACCAATCAAGAGAGAGGGGTTTCTTATGCGTGCGACATCCATTCACCGGACCTTTTTTTCCGCATTCTTCCTTTTGAGTCTCTTCCTTT
>JAGAEF010000019.1 GCA_017613255.1 Lentisphaeria bacterium | reverse complement strand
TCATGAGAAGGCGGAAACAGAAGGGCAGGTAGGTGGTATCGTCGAAGATGGAATAGGGGCAGGCGCCGTTGGCGATATGGAAGACCATGTACCCGGGCTGGATATGGGGGTTGGGGGGATCGTAGGTGAGGCTTCCGCAATGCCAGGAGGCGGGCGCCTTGATCCCCACGGCGTCGGGGTAGTTGATCTCCGCCCGCTTGCGGGTGAGCTCCTCCACGCTTTTCCACATCTCCTCCTCGAAATCCTCGGGAGAGAGAGCGGAAAGTTCATTGGCCCGGGCAAGGATCCTGTTGCAGTCGGGGTTGTCCCATCTGGTCTGGTGATCTTTGTAGTTGAGCCCGTGATACAACGCGGGGGTGTGCTCCCGGATGAGTTCGCCTACGGTCTTGTCCGGGAATTTCTTCGTGAGAAACTTTTTCGCAAAAAAGAAGGAGACGCGGATCATGTCTCTTGCGTATTCGAAATGTTCCTGCGGAGTTTTTAAGGTCGCGCCTTTCATGGCAGATATCCTTTCCTTCAGAAGTCGTTGCGCACTTTGACGGGTTTGCCGGTGTGGGCGGATTCGATGGCCGCGGCGCAGGCGGCGACGGTTCTGGCGCCCTCCACCACGTCCGCCGTGTTTTTCGCTCCACGGAGAATGATGTCCGCCATAAGTTTGACCTGGGCTTCCACGTTGTGGCTGTTGACCTCCACGGGGATGTCGATGAAGGCGGTGGAATCGGCGGGACTGTCGTAGAAGGGCACGCTGGAAAGCTGCATTTTTCCGCTCAAATTGTCGCAGATGATGGTCCCTTTGGTGCCGTAGAAGACGCTCCGCATGGTATAGGGGCGGGAAAGCCCGATGGAACACATGACCTTGCCGATGACGCCGTGCTTGAACTTATAGAGGGCGAAATAGGAATCGAAGTCGATGGGCCAGTCCGCCAGACCTTTTTTCGTGCCGTAGGCAAAGGATTCGTCGATGAGATCGTCCACCGCCCAGCGCAGGAAGTCCACCGCGTGACAGCCGCCGCCCAGAAGAGGATCTCTTCTGGCGTCCTTTCTCCAGCCGCCGTCCCCGCCCACGTGGCGGTAGTTATGGGCGTATTCGGACTCCGCCATGAAGAGTTCGCCTATATCCCCCCGGGCGATCATTTTCTTGGCAAGGATGAAGGCGGGCGTATATCTTGTGGGATGGGCGATCATGAAGGTCCTTCCCGTGCGGCGCACGGTTTCGGCGATGGCGGCGGCCTCTCCCAGATCCAGCGTCATGGGTTTTTCGCAGAGGACGTGTTTGCCTGCCTCCATGAGGGCAATGGCCTGTTCCGCGTGGAAATAGTCGGGAGAGACCACGGAGGCGACATCGATCTCGGGATCGTTCACCACTTCCCTGTAATCGTGATACCGGCGGGTCGTATGGGCAAGATCATAGTCCACCAGCCTGCGGGCCAGCCGCTCCGGCAGGGGATCCGGATGGGGGTCGCACACCGCCGCCAGCTCGAAATCGGGGGTTTCCCTGTACGCTTTCACATGGCGGAATCCTTCTCCCAGTCCGATGACCGCCGCCTGCAATTTTCCGTTTTTCATACCTTGCTCCTTTTTTGTTTTTTTCGTGTTTTCCACGTTTGATCCGGTTTCGAAAAGTTTTTTACCGCATTACTATACACTTTCCCCCTCCCTTTGCAAAGGGCTTTTCCGGAAAAAAGTTGCTTGAAATGATAAAAAATTATCCTGCCGTGATACGGAAAAGAGCAGGAAAAGCCCCTTTCCCGTTGCATTTTTCCGCAACGATGCTATATTTTCGGTAAAGCAACAATAAGGAGCTTGTCATGCCGGGCAACGTCAGCGGAAATTCATACTTCGACGATCTCTCCATCCGCTCCGTAAGCGATGTGGAGTTCACCGGGAGCTATCTGCACCGCCTCTCCCGGAACAGGGCGGGGCTTTTTTCTCTGGAAATGATCGCCGAAGGGGAGGTCCTGCTGGAGCTGGAGAAAAGGACACTGCACCTGAAAGGCCCCGTCCTCTTCTGGGACGGAGACTTTTCCAGTTTCTTCTGCTTCCACCACCTTCCGGCGAAAAAGCACTACCGCCATCTGTGGGTGGACTTTACCGGGGAACGGGGAAAAAGGATCATCGACGCTTTGCAGAGCACTTTTCCCGGGGGATGCGTCCCCCTTGTGCGACAATCCGGCTCCGCGCTTCTGGCCATCTTCGAAGAGCTGTACAGGATCTTCCATCAGCCCGACGGGTACGACAGCTGCGGAGCGGTCCTTCTGGTGGAAAAACTCGTGTATCTGGCCCTGGAAGCGGGCAACCGCCTTCCCCGGCTCCAGGGGGATCCCTTCAATCTCTTCCGCATCTACGACTCCTTCCGCTACGAGCCCTTTCAGGAGTTCGACATAGGGGCGCTGGCCTCCGCAAGAGGGATCTCCGTCGTCTATTTGCGGAAACTCTTCAAGAACAAGTTCTCCCTTGCCATAGGGGACTACGTCTTCCGCATGCGCATGCAGAGCGCCGCAGAGATCCTGAAAACGGAAAGTTTCCGCATCACCGAGCTTGCCGACAAGTGCGGCTTTTCCACGGTTTCCCCCTTCTCCAACGCCTTCCGCAGGTTTTTCGGCGTCTCCCCCCGGGCCTACAGGCGCAGCGGAGGGAAAAGAGATGCCTCCGCGGAAGAACTGCTTGCCTCCCCCGGAGGAAAATAGGGACGCTTCTTTATTTGCGGAAGGCTGTTCCGAAACTTCTGCGGAGGATTTTCCCCTTCTCCTCCCGGAAAAGCAGTACGCTTGTTTCCGGGAAATCGGAACAGACCTTTTCCGCAAAGGATTCGCCGAGAATGAACACGCTTGTGGAAAGCGCATCGGACCACATGGAGCCCCTTGTAAGCACGGTAGCGGAAAGCATCCCGGAAACGGGGGAGCCGGTGCGGGGGTCGATGATATGGGTGTAGCGGATCCCGCCGATCAGAACATACCTTTCGTAATTCCCGCTGGTGGCTATGCTCATGCCGTTGGGAAGCTCGATTTTCTCGACGGAAAAATTTCCGCCCCGGGGATCCCGGATGCCGATGATGTGGTTTTTCTTCCCGTTTCCCGGGGGGAGTTCCAGAGAACGCAGATTTCCCCCCAGATCCAGCAGGCCCCGCCGGATCCCGTGTTTTGCCGCCGTTTCCGCCGCGTAATCCAGGGCAAACCCCTTGGCGATCCCGCCCAGATCGAAAGAAAGCTTCCCGGAGGGGGAAAAGAGAGAGTGTTCCTTTTCGCCGAACACGACCTTTTCCAGCCCGGTTTCCGCCTTTGTCCGGGCGATCGCCTCCCGGGAAGGGAGAAGGGCTTTTTTCCGGTGGAATCCCCACAGCCCCATGAGGGGAGCTATGGTCACGTCGAAGGCGCCGGATGTATAGGAGTGGAAGAATTTCGCTTCGACAAGGATCCCCCACAGAAGCAGGGAAACTTTCACCGGAGAACGGTGCATATTCCTGTTGAGGGAAGATAATTCGCTTTTTTCGTCGAAACGGCTGCAAATCCTTTCCACCTCCCGGAAAGACTCCTGCACGGCATCTGCGGCAAGGGCCATTTCCTCCGGGCTCCGCCCCGCCTCCCCCACCAGACGGAAGGAGCAGACCGTGCCCATGACGGGAAAGTTCCTTTCCACGGAAGGGAGAACTTTTTCCTCCTCATGGAAAAAGGAGTAAAGAAAGACTCCCGCAAAAGCACAACAGAGGACAAGAAGAAGAAAAACGGTTTTTTCCCTGCCGGAACGACGCATATTTTCACGCTCTCGGATGAAATTTTCTGTGAACGGCAAGCAGCGCCCGGGCGGAAACGTGAGTATAGATCTGGGTGGTGCT
>JAGAEF010000206.1 GCA_017613255.1 Lentisphaeria bacterium | reverse complement strand
GGAGGCGCAGAAACAGGAAATGGCGCAGTTCGGCAAACTGAAAAAGGATCCGAGAGTCACCCGCTTCGGGCATTTTCTGCGCCGATTCAGCTTGGATGAACTGCCCCAGCTCTGGAATGTGGTGCGGAACGAGATGGCGCTCATCGGCCCCCGGCCCATCGTGGATGAGGAAGAGATCGTGTACGGGAAGTACAGCACTCTGATCCACTCGGTCAAGCCCGGCATCACCGGACTGTGGCAGGTCTCCGGCAGAAATCTCACCACCTATCACCGCAGGATCGCCATCAACTGCTACTATGTCCGCCACCGCTGCTGGAAACTGGACCTCTGGATCTTCTGGCGCACTTTCGCTGCCGTCATCGGCGGGCGCGGAGCCTTCTGAAAAAAGATTGCACGGGGCGGTTCCTCCCCGGATCCCGGGAAATTTGTGCAATTTTCCGCATGGAAAAAAAGCCGGCGCGTTCCGTTTTATTCGGCGTCAAGAGCGGGTATGGGCGCCAAATACGCATCCCCCAGAATCACCAGATAACAGCGATAGACTTTCTTTTTCCCGAATCTTGCCTTGTAGGGCACAAGGATCTCCTTCCAGGGAATCTTTCCGTTCCGGCTTTTCAGGATGCTGTCGGCATGACAGACAAGATCCTTTTTGCTGCGCAGGATCAGGAGAGTATCCTGTCCACGGATGGCCTTTTCGTGCAGGGAAAGCAGAAGGGGATCGGCCATGGGGGCGGCTTCGATACGGAAGGAAAAGGCGTGCTGAAGAAGCGCGGAATTCCAGATCTTTCCGGAAACGAAGGCGATCTCCTTCCCGGTCTTTTCCCGGTAGAATTTTTCGGCCTCCTGCCGCAACAGATTCTTATCCAGATGATAGCGGTACTTGGAAATGAAATTGCCCTGCTCGAACACGAGACCAAGAAGCCATGCGCCCCAGAAAACCGCCAGAAACGCAAAAACGTTCATGCTTCTCCTGTCCGGAGCCGTCGGGATGAGGGACAGAATCAGGATCCCGGCGGGAAGAAAGACGGGATAGGTCCAGATCAGCTCCAGCCGATGGCCCGCAATGCCCATAAGAAGAAGGACTCCCGCCTGCGTGCCCATCAGGACGGAAACGAATTTTACCCCCTTTCGGCTCCCGGAAGCGTCCTCTTTCCGGAAGGGGAGAAAGCTTTTCTTTCCCAGAGCAAAGGAGAGATAAGCGGCAAAGGCCATGCACGCAGGCGGGACAAGGAGGGCGCCCGTCATGGCGAAGATCTGCGTATAATATCCCCAGCCGGGCGTCTTGCCCTCCGAAATGTAGTGGAAAATGAGTCCGTGGGTTCGGAAAAGATACAGGATGTGGGGAAGCAGAAGGAGAAAAAACAACGCTCCGGCAAGATAGGGGCCCGGAGTCCGGAGGCACTTCCGGGAATCCCTGTCCAGAACAAGATAGAGAAGGAAGGCGAGGAAAAGCACGGCGGCGGAATACTTGCTCAGGCAGGCGCAGGCCCCCGCGAAGGCCAGAAGCAGCCAGTCCTTCAGTAAATTGCGTTCCGTCCCCCGGTAGAAAAAGTAGCACATCATGGGGATAAACAGAAGGTGGGGCGTATTGGCGTTGAATTTGGGGGTTTCGTAATTGTAGAAGAAATAGAAAGTGATGAGCAAAGCGGCCATGACGCTTTTGTCCCTGTCCAGAAAACACCTTGCCAGCTTCCAGAGGAAGAAAAAGCCCAGCGTCATGCAGATCTGGCTCAGGAGAAAGACGGAGAAATTCTGAAAGGCAAAAAGTCTGCAGAAATGAAAAAGCATGATCCCCGCAAGGGGCGGGTGCTTGGAACTCCCCCAGTTGAACGCACTCCCCCAGGAGAGCGTTTCCTCAGGATCATAAGGGAGGCAAACCCAAGAAAATGCGGGAACAAGCACCCACAGAAGCGCGGAAAAGAGGAGAAAAAGGATAAAAAAACGCTCCGAAAACCGCAGGGACTGCCAAAATTGTTTACTTTTCGTCAAGATCATTTTTCCGCACTGCAAAAAAAACGTTTTTCCGCCGTTTTACTTTCCCGCTGCCAGAGTGCTCCCGCACCGGACAAGGGTCTCCACACTCTCCCCGGTATTTTTCAGAAGGTCCCCGTCCCACACGATCTTTTTCCCGTCGAAGATCAGGATCACCGTGGAGCCGCCGAACTTGAAATATCCCTTTTCCTCCATTTTGGCGTGGGCGCCGGGCCCGGAAATGGAAACGATGGAGCCTACGCCGAAGGCTCCCACTTCCAGAAAAAGGAATTCCCCGAAAACGGGGGAGGAAAGAAGCGTGATGTGCCGGGCGTTCTCCACATAGATGTCCGGGCGTTCCGCCAGCGCCACGGGATTGACCGAGTGATACTTGCCCGGGACAATGCGGGAAGGAGACTCCTGCACGCAGTCGCAGGGAAAGTGATACCTGTGATAATCCACGGGGGCAAGCCGGATCACCCCAACGGCAAAGGGCCCCTCCCCCGGAAGAAGTCCGCAGCAGAGTTCGTTCAGCGTCCTTTTTGCCCCCTTCACCGGAATGGGGTCGTCCTTCCCCAGCGAAGCATACACAAGGAGTCTCCCGTCCGCGGGGGAGGAAAGAATGTTTTGGGAAGCATCGAAGGGACGGGCGCCCTCTTTCAGGCGTCTGGTAAAAAAGTCATTGAACGTGGAATAGGCCTCCGGCGCCTTTTCCGCCTCCTCCCCGTGACACCCGGGGGTGGAGGCAAGGGAAGAAATGGCGCGGCGGGAAAGAGGGGAATCGTAATAGAGCCCGAGAAGGCGGGAAAGACACGAAGAGTTGAAAAGAAGCCCCCAGAAGCCCCTTCCCAGAAGGGTCTGATAAAAAAAGCGCAGCGCCCTGTCTCCAAACACGGTCTCTTCCCGCAGTTCTCCGGAGGCCCGGTCCCGGATCATGAGTGCTTTTGCAGACTCCTTTTTCACGTCTTTTCCCCCGTTCCGGCGGAGAGAAACTCCTGAAAGGTCATGAAATTTCCCCGCTTCTTCAGGAAAAGCACCAGAGAACGCAGACGGTCGAGCTGGGCATCCCCGGCGTGTCTCACGATGTAGGAAGGCACCCGGTAGTCCGCCGACTCTTCCTGATACTCCCACGGGTGGGAATACATGTTGAAATACCCGGTCCTTTTCCCGGCAAATCCCGCCAGAAATTCATAGACGGCAAGAGGAAGATTCTTGAAGGAGAGCCAGAAAAGCGGGAAACGGATCAGGGGAAGCGCGGAAACGGGGAACTGCCACAAACCGCACTTCTCCCGGAAGGGCAGAAGGGGGGCGGAAAAATGGTTGTACCTGCCCGGCAGCCACACGGGATTGAGGGAGGATTCGTAAACATATCCCGCCTTGAGGATCTCCTCCTTTTCCACCTTTGCCAGCCGCGCCATGCGGAAGCCCGTGACCGTTTTTCCGCTCATTTCCTCCAGAAGGAGCCGGGATTCCTCCAGAAGGGATGTCTGAAAGGAGCTGTGATCCATGCCGTGGGAGGCGATCTCGTGGGCTTCCTCCGCCATTCTCCGGATCAGATGGGGGTATTTTTTCGCGAAGGACCCGGTGACGAAAAAGGTTGCCGGAATCCCGCACTCGTCAACAAGGTCCAGAAGCGCTTCCGTCCCCTGACGGGAGATCTCGAACTTGTCCTCTTCGTAAATGTGTTTCCCGTACTCTTCGGGCAGGTCGAATTCCTCGATATCGAAGGAGAGCAGAAGAGAAGGCGTTTTGCGTCCTTTTTTTTCCATTTTCCCCCCTCAAAACTTACCCCGCACGCGGACCTTCCACAGGATTCCCAGAAAGGAGGACAGCTCCCGCAGCATCACCTTGAACCCCATGGCGGAAAGCCGCAGACCGGGCCGGATGCGAATATCCAGCGTTTCGAGACGCAGTTTCTTTCGCCACGCCATGAGAATGAATTCCGTATCGAAGACGAACTCCTTCACGGTGGTCTTCAGGAAAAGTTCCCTGCCCTTGCCGTTGAACCCCTTCAGGCCCGCCTGCGTATCCAGGAACTCCACGGGAAGCCCCAGAAGGATCCGGTTCAGCGTCCTTGCGCCGGAAGAGAGGATCTTGCGCGCGAAAGTGAGACTTTCCGCATAATCCGTATTCCTGCGCCCCATGACCACATCCGCGCCGTCCGCAAGAAGCTCGAAGGCGCGCGCCACCGGCTCCCAGCCGAAAGGGAAGTCCCCGTCGGTGTAGACGGTGAGCTCTCCGGAAGCCTCCCCGCAGAGATAACGCAGACTGTACCCCTTCCCCTGATTTTTCTCATAAGGGAGAAAGTACAGTCTTCCTCCCGCGGCCTCCCGGATCTTTTCCAGAGCTTCCGGGGGATAGAAGGAAAGATCCGCGCCGTCGTTGGTGATATAGAAGCTCAGCTCCATATCCTTTCCGGCGAAGTGGCCGTTCAGCCCCCTGACGGCTTCGATGATCTGTTCTTCCCAGCCCTCGTGGGGTCGGTACAGCGGAAGGACGACATCGCATCTCATCTTTTTTCTCCTGCTGAGGAAATTCTCCCGTCTTTTTCGTAAACACACCTTTTTTTACTATACAGCAATCTGTTGCAAAATGCAAGGCGGAAGACGAATTTTTCGGCGGAACTGTCGGGGCGGAGGAACGGAAAAGCGGCAAAAAAATCCCTGATTTGCCTTTTCCCCTTGCATTCGGTGCGGGATGTGCTATTGTATGGGCGTTCTTTGCGGGGATGAAACAAGGAGAAAAAAAATGGAAAAGAAGTTCGAAGAGTGTTTCAAGGCCATCTCTGAAGCGAAAAACGTGACCGTTCTCACGGGAGCGGGGGTTTCCACCCTTTCAGGGATCTCCGATTTCCGGGGAAAAAACGGATTCTATTCCAACGGGGACACCCTTTACGGCGTCCGCAAGGAGGAGATCTTCGACATCGGGTTCTTCCGCAGAAAGCCGGAGATCTTCTTCCGTTACGCCAAGGAGTATCTCTACCCCATGCTGGACAAATCCCCCTCCATAGCCCATCTTGCTCTGGCGGAAATGCAGAAGAAGGGCCTGTGCGGGGCGGTCTACACTCAGAACATCGATACGCTCCACACCAAGGCTTCCGGCGGGCGCGTGGTGGAACTGCACGGCACCCTTGCCAGTCACCACTGCACACGGTGCGGCGCCTTCTGCGAAACGGCCCGGGCAAGAGCCATTGCGGAATCGGACAAGGTCCCCTTGTGCGAAAAGTGCGGAGCGCCGGTCAAGCCCGACGTGGTGTTCTTCGGAGAAAACCTCAACGAAAAGGACCTTTCCGACGCCTATGACGACTGCGGAAAGTGCGATATCCTTCTTGTTCTGGGCAGCAGTCTCACCGTCTATCCGGTGGCGGGACTTCCGGGGGAGTGCTGCGCTTCCGGCGGGAAGCTTGTCATCGTCAACGAACTGGAGACTCCTTACGACTCCCGGGCCAAATTCCTCTTCCGGGACATTGCCGAATTTTCCGGAAAGATGCAGGAATATTTCGACCTCCCCCGGTAACGCTTTCTACTTCTGCATATACCTTACCCAGACCGCCATATTGGTCTCTCCCCGGTTCTGCCAGAGGGCGTAAGGAACGGCAAGGAAGTTCGTTTCTTCGTAAACGCCCGGCTCTTCCGTGTACAGGGAAGCGCTTTCCCGTTTTTCCCGGAAGGCTTTTCCCGCAATGGCAGCTCCCCGGATCCCCTCGGGGAAGGAAGAGGGAAGAGGAACGATAGACAATGCCTTCGACCTGTCCAGGATCATCTCCCTTACGGGACAGGTCTGATCCAGCTCCTCCAGAGCGTACACCACGGGCCCGCGAAGGATGGCGCATCGTCCGCAGTTCCCCGTAACGCGGCTGTCGGCATAGACGAACCGGGGCGGCATATCCAGAAGAAGTTCCACTTCGTCCCCCTTCCGCCATTTTCTCTTCGGAAGGAAAAAGTCCGCCTTTTCCCCGTTGAGCTTCACCTCATATTTCCGGCACCAGGAGGGGATGCGCAAACGCAGGGCGAATTCTTCCTCCGACCCGATCCTTATGCGGACTGCTCCGTCATAGGGATAATCGCCCTCCACCTCCAGAAGGACCGTTTTTCCGGCAAGTTCCAGCTGTGCGCTGTTCGCGGCGGGAATATTGAGACGAATTTCCTCCTTTTCTTCATCGATGCTGTACAAAAATTTCCCGATCTGGGGAAGGAACCGGGCAAAGGAGGTGGGACAGCAGGAACAGGAAAAGAACTCCTGACGCGTTTTCGCTCCGAAATTGTACGTTTGCAGATTTTCGTCCACTTCCAGATAGTTGGTGTAGAAGAACTTGTCCCCGTGGAAGCTGATTCCCGAAAGAATGCCGTTGTAGAGGCACTTTTCCAGCACATCCATATATTTCCCCTCCCCCGTGAGCAGGAACATCCGGGAGACGAAAAGGGCAAGCCCCATGGCGGCACAGCTTTCCGCATACATGAGGGAGCCGTTGGAAAGATCGTAACTGCAGGAAAAACACTCTCCGCTGAAACTCGAACCGATGCCGCCTGTAATGTACATTTTCCTTTCCGTAATGTCCCGGAAAAGTCTTTCGCAGGCATCGAAAAGCGTTCTGTCGTCATCCAGTCCGGCAAGGTCCGCCATGCCGCAGAGAAGATAGACGCACCGCACCGCGTGCCCGTAGGCTTCCGCAAGATCCCGCACCGGCTCCGCGGCCTGCTGGTTGCGGATGATGGTCATGTTGCGCACGGCGCCCTCTTCCAGGAAAAAGTTGGGTTCCGTGCCCCGGTCGTCGATGAAGTAGCGCATCAAATCGAGATAGGACTTTTTCCCGGTGACCTTATAGAGTTTGGCAAGGGCAAGTTCAATCTCCTCGTGACCGGGCCAGCCTCTCCTCTTTCCCTCCTCCTTTCCGAAGGTCCGGCAAAGGTAGTCCGCATAGCGGCACAGACACTCCAGAAGCTCCTTTTTCCCCAGCTCCTCGTACCCGGCCACGGCCGCCTCCATCAGGTGTCCGGCGCAGTACAGTTCGTGCTTGGAGGCAAGATTCGTGAAGCGTTTTTCCGGCTCGATGGAACTTATACAGCTGTTGAGGTAACCGTCCTCCTGCTGGGCGGAGCAGATCTTTTTCACCCATCCGTCATAGAGTTTTTCCAGTTCGTCGTTCTTTTCCAGAGCAAGATCGTAGGCGATCCCCTCCATGACCTTGGCCACATCCGAATCCCAGAAGTAGTGGGGCTTCTTTTCCATGCCCTCCTTCCAGGCCAGATCGAAGGCGTCGATCCTGCCGGTCTCTACGGTTTTTTCGATGACGGAAGGAATGGTCACACGCTTCCACTGCTCCAGACGGGGGCCGAACACGCCGTCCCGGAGCCGGACATTTTTCAGTTTGGCGAAGGTAATGGTTTTTTTCATGCGAACTCCTGTTTTTCATGGAAGGAACGTTTTTCCATAATATATTTCCCTTTTCCCGATTTGCAAACACCCGAAGAAGCGTTTCGGGAAAAAAGGAAAGGGAAAAAACCGTTGCGGCAAATGCCGGAAGAGCCAAATGCGGGAGAAGGAGAAAACCGCCCTTGCAAAAACGCGGAAACGGGGATAAATTATTACCGGAAAACGGCATTTCATTTCAACACAAGGAGTAAAAATGAACGCAGGAACAGAAGGAATCACCGTAAACAGAGTCACCTTCCATTTCGGGAAAAACGGACTTCCGGAAAGGATCATCCTCCCGGAGGAGCTGGACAGCAACGATCTTCTCGCCGCACCCGGGCAGTGGAATATAGCGGACGAAACCGGAAGAAAGCTGGAAGTCGTCATGGATGCGGAAAGCGAAATGGAAGTGCGGAGGAAAAAAGATCATACTTCGGTCAAATTCCATGCGCTGAAACTTTCCGGGGACGACACCTTGTCCATGACCGTGCGCTACACCCTTTACGACGACGGCGCGGTCTTTGCGGAACCCTTCCTTGTGGGCACGGTCTGCCATCCTCCCAAACTTTCCAAGCTGGAGCTGGTGCTGCCCCTTGCCCTCAAACAGTATTCCCGCATCCGTTTCGCCATGCCCTATCGGCCCAAGACCGTGGACGGCAAACTCATCCAGACCTCCGCGCCGGAACGGGAACTGGTCCCCGGGGACGACCGGATCGTGAAAGACGGGATCTTCCCCCAGATCGGGCTTTACGTCTGCTCGGAAAAAGGTCCCGCCTTCTATGCGGAGATCTTCATGGAGTCCGACGGTTCCGCCGCGGGGAAGAACGCGGACACCTGCTCTTCGGTCCTGTGGAAAGACGGGAATCCCACGCTTTCCTGGAATTTCCAGAGCCGCCCCGACGCCCCCGTCTGCGGGCCCTGGCAGTGGAGAAACCGCTTCGGCTTCGTCATTGCGCCCGCGCCCAGAGAGCGCAGATACCCGCCCTTTGCCATGTACCACTACTTCGACAACTTCCAGCGCTATCCCACGGATCAGGCGCTTCAGGCGGTTGCCGACAGCGGAGCGGACGTGCTCATCATCCATGAAAACTGGAGGACGGACATCCAGAACGGCGGGATCCCCCTGGACCGCAAACGCCTGAAAGAGGTGGTGGATTTCGCCCACTCCCGGAACATCCGGGTGGCCCTCTACATGCGGGGAAGCGAGCCCTCCGTGGACGAAAATCATCTGGACTGGTTCTCCGAAGTGCTCACCCCCGGATTCGACGGGCTCTATATGGACTACGGAGGACCCTTCGGCTTCAAGAGACCCGCCAGCGAATTCTATCCGGGAGGCTCCATCCGGTTCCGCCATCACCACAACCTTGCCCAACTGCGCAGGGACACCGTGGAAAGGACCGGGATCGTCCTTTCCCACACCGGCCCCATGTATTCGGCCATCGGCATGACCGGGAATCTCATCGACGGCTACGTTTCCGGCGAGGGGGAAAGAGGACTTCTTCTGCGCAGCAGGTTCGACCACGCCTACTACTCCATGGCGGCGGTCTGCTCCGGCACGCTGTGGAGCGCGGCCTTCCCCGAGTACGGAAGCAAAGAGATCGTTCCCTTCCTTGCCGCAACGGGCCAGTACCCCCATGTGCCGCTGGGAACCCAGTTCAAGAGCTGTTCCCTTTCCCATCCCCCCGTGCCGGGGATCAACGACGCGCCCTTCGCCCCCCTCTGGAGGCTGTGGCAGCTCATGAAGGGGAAAGAAGATCTTGCCGTATTCAACGACTACAACAGTTACGGCGTTTTTCCCAAACAGGAGAACGTTTCCCACTATATGATGATCTCCGGCACCGAAAGGGCGGTCTGCATCTACGGGAACTTTTCCAAAGAGCCCGTCAAGGTGGATCCCGCCGTCTTCTGGGAAAAGACCTCCTTCCCCGCGGAGGGAAAGAAGATCACGCTGTGCATGGATCTGAAGGCGGTCCCCTGGGACGGGAAGACGCCTTTCGAACTGCCCGGGCTGGGAGTGGCCGCCATCTGCATAGGGGATGCGGATTTCGCCGCCTACGAAAGGCCCTGGCCCGCCCTCTGCGAACAGGGGAAAAAGTATCTGGAGACCGTGGAGGAGCAGAAGAGACTGCGGAAATGCCCCGCGGAAGCGGACAACTATTTCCTGCGCATCAAGGTCCCGGATATCGCCCTTTCCTATGAAAATTCCATGGTGCTGGATCTCTACGACAACCGCTTCGTGCTGGGAGAGGTCATGGAGGACGGCTCCTTCCGGAAGCTGGGCTATCTGGGCAGCAAGGGGTTCCAGAAGGAGGAGACCAAACAGGAGGAGTTCGTGATGAACGGGGAGGAGTCTCCGTGGATCGATCTCAAGGCCATTCTGGGGAGCGGCACGAAAAACCTTGCCGTCTGGAGTCTCCACCGGGGCGATCTCTATTATGTGAACACCCCCTTCTACTCCTTCATCCAGGCGGAACTGGGGACAAAGGAAGGCAAGGCCGACTATATGATCCAGTTCATGAACGAACTGGAGGACGACAGGGCTTTCCTGCACTTTACCGTGAAGATCCGCTGAGTGCGTGTCAACAATCTCGTTTCGGGAGTGAAAATATGGAAAAAACAAAAAAACTATTGTTCGCGGCAAAACTGTTCCTTCTTCCTGCCGCGGTGCTGTTTCTTGCCTCCTGCGGTTCCCTGAAAACGGAAAACGCTTCCGGGGCAGGCAGACGGGTCCCCGCAAAAAAGATCGGGCTCTATTCGGATGAAGGCTGTGCCGGAAACGGGGTGGCCTTCCTGGCCCGTTTCGCGGCAAGGTCTCCCCAGTACGAACTGGTCCTTCTGGACCGCAGCGACATGCGTCCGGAAGTCCTGGAAAAGCTGGATGTATTTGTTTCTCCCGGCGGAGGAAGCGCCAAACAGCTCAAATCCATGGGGGAAGCGGGCAGAAAGGCGCTGAAAGAGTATATCGAAAAGGGCGGAAATTATCTCGGATTCTGCGCAGGGTGCTACAACACGCTCAGCCGGAAGGACCGTCTGGAACTTCTCCCCTTCGACTGGCTCCCCAACGCCTCCGGCAAGACGGCGGTCCTGCCCGTGGACGTGAACAAGCGCGGCGGGGAAGTTCTGGGGATCAAGGAGGGCCGCTATTATGCCCGCTACTCCGGAGGCCCGGTCATGCGCAAAGGCAAGGAGACGGGGAAAGGCAGGGGGGAAGCGCTTGCCGTGTTCAAGAACTCCATAGGCAAGCCCGACCGTGCCCCGGCAAGTTTTCTGGATACGCCCGCCATGATCTTCGGCAATTACGGAAAAGGAAAGGTGCTGGGGGTGAGTTTCCACCCGGAATATCTCGAGATCTCCTCCGTTCTCACCGCAGGGTGTTTCTACGCCCTTACCGGAGTGAAACCCGTTCCGGTCATCCCGGAAAGATCCTTCCGATGCTGCCGGGCGGGGTATCTCACCTCCTACCGGGCGGGGCTGGGAAAGAGCGGGATCAAAAACATGCTGGAACTGGACAAGGAAAAGGATATCGACGTACAGTTCGTCATGGGTGCGGAACTGGAAGCGGGGATCCTTCATCATCTGGATGTGCTCCTTCTTCCCGACGGCCCGGAAAAGGGCTACAAGACCGTCTGCGGCGGGGGGAACGCCTTTTTCAGGAAGGAGATCCTCGCCTTTCTGGACCGGGGCGGAAAAGTGCTTGCCTGCAAGACGGCGGCAAAATTCCTCCCCGCACACAAAAATCTCCTCGTCGTGGAGGACGATGCCTCCTTCGCTTCCCGGATCCGGGAACTGCGCTGAACTTCGTCATACGAAAAAACAAAGGATAGAAAATGAAAAGAAGATTTGCCCTGCTCCTTGCCGGAGCCATTCTCGTGACCGTCCTTCCGGGCGGGTGTCTTTCCTCCAAAACGGCCTCTCCGGAGAAATGCTGCCCCGCGGAACAGAAACAGGGGAAAAAACTGAAAACGGGATTCTTCGTAGGGGACGGCAGCAACGGCAACGGCGTCTTTCTCTGGGCGAGACTCCTGCAATATTCCCCCCAGATCGAACTCACCCTTCTTGACGGGGAAGATATCCGCAAGGGGGCGCTTTCCAAGCTCGATCTTCTGGTGATCCCCGGGGGCTCCAGCCGGAGACAGTACCTCAACGTGACGGAAGAGGGCGGCGAAAAGATCCGGGAATTCGTGAAGAAAGGCGGCTCCTATGTGGGGATCTGCGCCGGATTCCACTGCACGCTGGACAAACCCGACCGCTTCCGGCTCATGCCCTATACCTACCGGCAGGGCGCGGGGGGATTCCGGGCCAAGGTGGCCATCGACATCAACGAACAGGGGGCGAAACTTCTGGAGATCCCCGGCGGGCGGTACTTCGTCTCCTATTCCCGGGGACCCATCAGCAAGGAAGTGAAAAAGTGGCAGCACGGGCAGGCGGAAACGCTGGCGGTCTACCGCAGCACGGTCAGCCATATCGGAAAGAACAGCGACTTCATGGGGGCGCCCGCCATGATCTTCGGCAACTACGGAAAAGGGAAGGTCATCGCCACCAGTTTCCACCCGGAAATGCATCGGCAGAACGACCCCATCTCCATGGGCTGCATCTATGCCGTCACCGGGATCAGGCCCACGCCCCTCTATCCCGAAAAAGTCTTTCGTCCCGTGCGTGCGGCCTTCCTCACCACCCCGGTGAGCAAAGAATCCATCCGGGAACTTCTGGAACTGGACAGGGAAAAGGAGCTGGACGTGCGGCTTCTGAGCTCTTCGGAGATCGGCGACGGCCTGCTTCTGCATACCGATGCGGTCATCCTTTCCAACTGCGAGGGAACGGGCCCGAAAGGGGTCCTCAAGAACTGCAAAAAAGCGTTCCTCCATTTTCTGGACCGGGGCGGAAGGATCCTCACGCGGAAGAAGATCGACGGCTATCCCGAGCACAGGAACATCGTGATCGTCCCTGCCGGGACCTCCTTTGCTCAAGCGGCGCTGAAAAAGCAGTAAGAAAACTCCCCAGCAACGGAAAACGCCTTTGCGGAAGAAAAGATCCGCAAAGGCGTTTTTCTTCACCGGATCGGCGAAAATCAGGAGATCTCCTCCTTGCCGAGGCGGCAGGCGACCACATTGTTTTTTTCGTCCAGAACCACCACCCGGGGGCGGAAGGAGGCGGCTTCCGCCTCGGTGAGATCGGCGAAACACATCACGATGATGACGTCTCCCACACTGCCCTTGCGGGCGGCCGCGCCGTTGAGGCAGAATACTTTGCTTCCCGCTTTTCCGGCAATGGCGTACGTTTCCAGTCTTTCGCCGTTTGTGGCGTTGACCACAAGGATCTTTTCGTAAGGAAGGATGCCCGCTTTCTCCATGATCTCCGGATCGATCTCCAGACTTCCCTCGTAATCGATATCGCACCGGGTGATCCTTGCCCTGTGGATCTTCCCCTTGAGCATTTTCAGAACCATTTTTCTTTTCCTTTCATTCGCTTCTTTCAAAACAACGGCGCAACAGCAACTTTTCACAAATCGGAAAAAGGTTCATCCCTTCCCGTACAATGCGGCGATGATCTCGGCGCACTTTTCCTCGCCCCATTTGCCCGCATCCAGCGTGACGTGATAGTGCCTGGCATCCCCCCAGGTCATTCCGGTGAAGTAGCTGTAGTAGGCGGCCCGGGCCTTGTCCTTCTTTTTCAGGAACTGGGTGAACTTTTCCTTCTTGACTTCGGGGGAGCGGGCCTGAAGTTTCTCCTTGCGGAACTCCATATCCGCGTGAATGAAGGCATTGAGGCAGTCCGCCTTCTCCCGGAGGATGTAATCCGCACAGCGGCCCACGATGATGCAGTCCTCCTTTGCGGCAAGCTTGCAGATGATGTTGTGCTGGATGATCCAGAGTTTTTCCTGATTGGAAAGCTCTCCCCCGCCGTGGGAAAAGATCATGCTCAGGATCCCCCGGGAATACTCTCCCTCCTCCCGGATGTATTCGTGGTCGAAACCGCTCTTTTCCGCGATTTTTTCCAGAAGGACGCTGTCGTAGCAGGGCAAAGAAAGTTTCTCCGAAAGAAGTTTGGCTATGGCGCCTCCGCCGCTGCAGTACTGCCGGCTTATGGTTATGACTCTGTTCATGGACCCCCTCCTTTTCCTGCGTGTTTTCCGGGCAGGACCGCCGCCCCGGAAAACACGGCTTGACTTATTGCCGAAAGATGCTATAATATAGCCGCAGGAAGCTTTCCCTGTCAAGCGCGTTTGGCGGGAAAAACGAAAAAACGCTTTAAAAAAAGGATCTTTTCATG
>JAGAEF010000205.1 GCA_017613255.1 Lentisphaeria bacterium | reverse complement strand
CTTGAAAAGCTGCTGAAAGATGCTATAGTAGTACACTGTCGGGTCTCCTACGCTCAAATTAAAGATTTCGGATACCTTTAATATAACGCAGGAGCCGACATTAACAATCAGGTCCGGCAATTTTTACCGGACAGTAGTGATTTTGAGTCGAGGTGCCCGTTTCGGTTTCAACCGGATAGCGTTCTGCGCGCCGCAACTGCAGGTTGCGGAATAAAGCCGAAATGAAACTATTTCTCGACTCTCTTCTGTTTCCGGAGTGCTGGAACTGCTTTCAACGTCTAGTTAACGTATCCGAACCGGCAGTTCTCCTTATTCTCCGGAAACTCTTTTTGCTCACCCCATGCGTCCCTGCGGCGCATTTATAAGAACTTGAAACCATTGCCCGGGAACGGGCTGAAAGGAAGGAAAAAATGAAAGAACTCAAGGGGACAGTGGAAATCCTGGCAGACTACAAGTGTGCCGAAAAAAGCAATCATGAAAATTTCCCCGCGTGGGACCAAAGCATGAAAGCCTCCCTGGATCAGCTTGCCATGTGCGGCACGCTAGGGAACAGCTTCTATGCCTCCGGGACGGCTCTCACAAAGGATGCGCTGAAGGTGTTGGAACGTTCTCCCGCCGAAGAGCTGGCGAAAGCCGTCGTGAAGGGGCGCAGCGAAGGATTCATCCGCACGTTCCCCATTCTCGGACTTGTCTTTCTTTCGCAAAAAGATCCCGCGCTTTTCAAGAAGGCCTTCCCTCAAGTCGTTCTGACGGGGAACGATCTTGCCGACTTCATGGATCTTGCCCGCAGTTTCCGAGGTTTCGGACGTGCAATGAAAAGCGCCATCCACAGCTTTCTGAAGGAGCGAGTTACTCCCTATTACGCCATGAAGTACCGCAGACCGCTTGCGGATGCCATCCGACTGAGCCGTTTCAAGGGGGAAGATCCCATCTACAGCTATATCCTCAGCGTCTATCCTCAGACGAAGGGGTATTCTCAAGAGAAGCTTGACTCTGCCTGTGCACAGTACAAGGTTCTTGCCGATCAGAAGAAGTTCCTTGAACTGCTTCGTGAGAATCGGAAGAGCGAGGCGGCTTCTCTTTTGAGGGAGTCCGATATGGATGTGGACGCTCTCACGGCCTTTTACGATCAGTTCGACAAGGCGATCTGGCAGGCGGCGGCCGAAAGGACCCCTGTCATGAAGTTTCTGAAGTTTCTTGCGAAATTTCAGCGTGAAAAAGTCCGTCTTGCCGATTTGACGAGGGAGAAGATCACCGTATCCAACCTTCGGAAGGCGAAAGTTTTTCCTTTCCGTCTCGTCACGGCGGCATTGTCCCTGCGCGAAGAAAAGGAGGACGCTTTCGACAATGTGAAAGAGATCCTGCTCGGTGTATTGGACGACTATACGGACAGTTACGATTGGAAAAGCTTCAACGAGTTCAAGTGGGTCATTGCCCCTGATGTTTCGGGTTCCATGAGGAGCCCGGTGGGCGGCTCTTCGGTTCTGACCTTTGCTCATCTTTCGGCCATGTTCACCGCCTTTTTCCGCAGAGGACTCGATCATGTCGAGATCCTTCCGTGGGATACGGAGGTGCATGCGTTCGATGTTCCGAAAAACGATTCGGTGCGGACGCAGATCAATGCCATGTTGCATATGGTCGGCGGCGGAACGCACATGGAAGTTGCCGTGGAACACATGATCCGTCATCGGATCATGGCCGATTACGCCGTGTTCCTCACGGATATCGAAGAGTACGGAAAAGGGTGGCTCAAGTCGTGGAAGGCCTACAGAAAGATCAATCCGAAGGCGAAGGCCTTTCTGCTGAGGGGCGACTCCTATCTAAGTGCGCCGATCTCGGAAAAAGACGCGGAAAAATACGGGATTGTTCAGATTTTCGGTTGGAATGATTCGGTGATGGATTATATTCATTACCGCATAACGGAGAAAGGAAAAAAAGATGATTGAAATAGACGGAAGCTGCGGCGAGGGCGGGGGCCAGATCCTCCGCACCTCCCTCAGTCTGGCGGCGGTCACGGGGACCCCCGTGCATTTTACGAAGATCCGTGCAAACCGGAAGAAAAAGGGGCTGATGCGTCAGCACCGGATCTGTGCGCTGGCCGTTTCGGAGATCACAGGCGGCTCTCTCTCGGGGGCGGAACTTTCCTCTCAGGAAATGACCTTCCTTCCCGGAAAGATCCGGGGAGGCGAGTACCATTTCCGCACAGGAAGCGCGGGAAGCGCCATCCTCATTGCGCAGACCGTCATCCCGGTCCTGCTGTACGGGGAAAAACCCAGCCGTGTCGTGCTGGAAGGCGGCACGCACGTGCCCGGGGCGCCGATCTATGAATTCTTCCAGCGCGTGTACCTTGCCTGTCTTCGCCGCATGGGGGCGGAGATCGACTCCTCCCTGCTCCGCACCGGGTTCTATCCCGTGGGCGGCGGAAAGGTGGTTCTGGAGATCCGCCCCGTCCGGGAATGGCGTTCCCTGGAACTTACGGACGGCGGCGAAAAGATCGGCGGCAGGGTCGTTGCCGCGGGCAGCGGACTGGACCCGAAGATCCTGGAGGATGAAGTGGAGATCACCCGGGAGAAGCTCGGCATGGGGTGCGACTGGAAGACGGAGACCCTTTCGGCGGACTCCCCCGGTCCGGGCAACGTGCTTTTTCTGGAGCTGGTCCGACGGAACATCACGGAACTTTTCAGCGTCTGCGGTGAAGTGGAGCTTTCCCGCAAAGTCGTGGCGGAACGGGTGGCGGCAATGGCGAAAAGGTATCTTGCTTCCGACGTTGCCGCAGGGCGGTTCCTTGCCGACCAGCTGCTGCTTCCCATGGCGCTGGGCAAGGGGGGCGCATTTACCACGCTTCCGCCCAGTCTCCACACGAAAACCAATGAGGAGATCATCCGGAAGTTTCTGGATGCAAAAATCGAAATGAACAATCGGAAAGACGGAACTTTCCTGATCGAGGTGAAAAAATGAAATGGATCAAATTCGAAAACAACTATCGCATCCCGGTCAAAAGCTGGTGCGAAGATCTGGAAGAAGGCGCATGGAAGCAGGCGGTCAATCTGGCCTGTCATCCGGCGGTATATCATCATGTGGCGCTGATGCCGGACTGCCATCAGGGGTACGGCATGCCTATAGGCGGAGTCATTGCCGTGAAAGACGCGGTCATTCCCAGCGCCGTGGGCGTGGATATCGGCTGCGGTATGGCGGCGGCGGAGACCGATGTCCCCGCCGGGCGTCTTGCGGAAATGTCTTTCCGCCGTCAGATCCAGGAAAAGCTCAAGGAACGGATCCCCGTGGGCGACGGAGTCTCCCACAAAACCAATCAGGAGTGGGACGGGTTCGAATCCTATCTGGACAACAACGGGAACGTGCACGATTTCGCCAATGCACTGGACAGGAAGAATCTGGGAACTCTGGGGGGAGGGAATCACTTCATCGAGATCCAGCGTTCCGATACGGGCTTCGTCTGGCTCATGATCCACTCCGGCAGCCGCAATCTGGGGAAGCGCGTGGAGGAGTTTTACCACCGCAAGGCTCAGAAACTGAACGAAATGTATCATGTGGAACTGCCCGATCCCGATCTGGCCTTCCTGCCCATACGGGAGGAGGAAGGGCACAACTACTATCGCGACATGCTGTTCGCTCTGCGTTACGCGGCGGAAAACCGCCGCCGCATGATGCAAGTGCTCAAGGAGACCTTTGCCGAGTTCGTGCCGGAGACCAAATTCCTCCGGGAGATCGACATCCACCACAACTATGCCGCCGCAGAGGAGCATTTCGGGGAAACCTTCTTCATCCACCGCAAAGGGGCCACCAGCGCGAAGGCGGGTGAAACGGGGATCATCCCCGGATCCATGGGCACGGCCAGCTACATCGTGCGGGGGCTGGGAAACGCCGAATCCTTCATGAGCTGTTCCCACGGGGCAGGGCGGGCCATGAGCCGTACTGCCGCCTGTAATCAGCTTACCGAAGAGGAATGTGATGCGGCCATGGCGGGCATCGTCTGCGAGCGCTGGCAGAAACGCCGTTTCGGCAAAGGCAAGGGGAGACTCGATCTTTCCGAAGCGCCTCAGGCGTACAAGCCCATCGACGCGGTGATCGAAGCGGAACGCGATCTGGTGGAGCCTCTGGTCCGTCTGACCCCGCTTGCCGTGCTCAAAGGCTGAAAAGGAGCTCTTCCCCCGCTAGTTCCGGGGGAAGGGGCTTTTTTCCCGGGAAAGTTTTTTCAGGAGCTCTTCGGCTTCCCCGATCCATTTTTCCTGCTCTTTCTGCCGGAAAAATCCCGTGACGGATTCATAAACGGCAACATGCCCTGCTGGAAAGGTGCCGTTGAGAAAGTCGCAGAGATAATCTTTCCGGTAAACCTTCCGGTCCCAGATAAACCGCATGGGATTTTTGGCCCCTTTGATGTTCCGCAGGAAGGTGGCAGCTCCCAGACCGGTCTTCGTTTCGTACCATGCGGCAGAGGGTGCAAATTTCCGGTTGGGGAAGGCGTTGTCGGCCTTGAAGGTGACATCCAGTTTCTTTCCGTCGGGGAAAACGGCGTGGAATTTGTCGAACCGGGGCGACCAG
>JAGAEF010000204.1 GCA_017613255.1 Lentisphaeria bacterium | reverse complement strand
GCCCACGGGACTTGCGGGCCGGAGCAAACGGCTTTTCCGCAAGAACCGGAAGGGGACAGATACGGAGCTAATGGATTCCTACCTCCATGCGGAAAAAGCGTGGGAGAGACTCATGACGCTCCCGGAAGGGGAGTGTCCCGTGGAAAATCTGAGGATGCTGAAAAGATCCGCCAACTACTATCAGGCGCGGCTGAGGCTCAGCAAAAGGTCAAGATTTCTGCGTCCCTTCCTTTTCTGGACCGTCCGGGGCTATTTTTCCTGCGGGTACGGGCTTCGTTCCATCCTGCGGGATCTTTTGTTCTGAAGCTTTTTCAGGTCACTTTCCCCGTATTTCTTCGGCGGAACCGCTTACATTGAAGACGGTGCAGTCGTCGCTCCTCAAATAGATGTAGCACTGTTCCCGGGGGGCAAGATCGAAGGTGAACTTGTACTGCTCCTCCTTCTCCGAAAGTCGGACCGACGGCCGGTAGGAAGGCCGTTTCACGGGGGTGCGCTTGAATTTTCCGAACTCATCCTTGGAGTCGATGAAGGTGTTGAGGAAAAAGTCCAGTTTCCCCTTCCCCTTGGCCGTGACGGTCACTTCGATCCTGTGGGCCTTGTCCCGGCTTCCCGCGTTGAGAAGGGCGAAATGCTGGTAGACAAGCCCGCCCCTGCCGAATTTCGCGCAGGAGCGGTTCCCCGGCAGGGAGAGGATCTCCACCGTGTTCTTTTTCTCCTTGTTTTTCCCCACGCCCCAGTATTTCGCAAAGCCTTTTTTGGGGTCCTTTTCCGTGAAGGAGCCGTTCCGGATGATGCTGCGGCCCACCACGACGTAACGGAAGGAGGGCTGTTTGTGGGGCCATACGCCGTCGATGCCGCCCCGGTCCATGGAAGCAGGCGGCAGAAGATTGCGGATGGTGCGCCAGAAGTGCATCTGCCACAGCTCCCCGTTCCGGATCTCCTTCACGTTCATGGGGGCAACGGGGATCCTCGCCTCCACGGTCCAGCGGTCCTTTTCCACGGAGGTCTTCAGCTCCATGCCCGAATCGAAAGAGCGGTCCGTGAGACGGGCATCATAGACGGTGCCCGCGCTGTTGGACATGAAGTGATAGTAGGGAGCCCCATTGGGGGGAGCTATGAAAAACTCCACCGAATCGTCTCCGGAAACGCCCCAGTCCCGTTTCTCCGCCTTGGTCACAAGGGGGCTCACCCCCTTGTCGTTCATGCACACGATGGAAATATACCAGTTCTCCCTGTCATAGAGGACCCTTACCATGGTCTCTTCCGCCAGACGGTCTTTGGTCACCACGCTGAGGAAGTTATCCAGAACTTCCGCCTTTTTCCAGTCCTCTTCGTCCAAGCGTCCGTCGATGACGATCTTTCCTTTCCTCGGGGAGGCGGGCACGTTTCTTCCCGCACTGCGCATGGCCCGGATGGCGGAAGCTCCCTTCACCCAGATGTTCTCCAGATTGTCCTTTTCCACGGCGATCCTTCCGAGGATCCTCTTATCCTTTGCCGCAAGCTTTTCCGCCTCGGCAAGAAGCTCCTTCAGGCGTTTTTCGTCCTCCGGCAGGACCAGACAGTAGGCCCCCCGGTTGGGGCCCGGATACCAGGCGTGTCCGGGAGCGTTCTCCCAGAGTTTCCGGCGCAAGGCGTGATACTTTTTCATGGGAGGAGCGGCAACGCCGTAAGCGGCGGAATAGAGTTCGTCCATGAACTTTTCCATATCCGCAAAGGGCGTCCAGCCCAGAGAAGCAATGCAGTAGACGAACTGCCAGTTGGTGTATACTCTCGTATCCGTGACATGCGTACCGTAGGCGCGTTCCCCGTACTTCGCACAGTTTCTGAGGTCGGCGGCAAACACATATTCATGGGGGCAGTAGGGCACGTTGGAATTGAAGTAGTAATCCCCCAGAGCAAGATTTTTGGCCAGACGCTTCCAGGCAAGGTACTCCTTGTGGAACTTGGGGTTCATTTCGCACTTGGGATCGTCCAGCGTATGGGCGATACACCTGCCGTGGGCGCAGTAGCGGCCCGTGATGCGGTCGTCGTAACGGATCCCCTCCACCGTGGGCAGATCCCGGTAGTCCAGATAGACGTAGATATACAGTTTGGCGTCGGGATTCTCCGCATAGATCTCGTCGGCGATTTTGGAATAGAAACCGTGATAGAGATTGGAGGCGCTGTACTTGCCGTCCTTCCCCGTGGCCATTTTCGTGCATTCGGGACAGCGGCACCACACATTCGGATTGTCGGCGGCTCCCATGGCAAAGACTTCTCCCGGATTCTTCCGCGTCCAGTTCAGGATATACTCCTTGACCAGTTTCCTTACCTCCGGATTGCTGACGCACCTCTGCACGGGGAAGCGCTCCTTGCCGTGATGCCCCTTGTCCTCCAGACGTTTTCCGTTCACGAGGGGGAAATATTCCGGATGAGTCTTGTAGTAAACTTTGTTGGGAACGGCAAGTTCGAAGGTAAGGTGTCCGCCGCCGCCCCGCGCAGGCGGAGGAACGACCTTGTTCACCAGAGCGTCACTGCCCCTCAGCGTGGGGCGCACCTTGTTGCGCAGAAGCCAGATCGCGGCCTCCCCCCGTTTCCAGGGAACGCTCCTTTTTTCCAGACCGGAATAGACCCAGGAGCCCGCCTGAAGCATTCCCGGCTCCAGGAAAAGATCCAGCTTCCCCGGAGCCGCCGGCGCTTCGGAAGGCAGGCACTCCCCCGTCTCCCCCGGAAAGATCCAATAGACTTTCCAGAACCTGTGGATGAATTCGTATGTCCCGAAAAGCATTCCCCATGGGCTCTTGCCGGCAATGAGGATCTCCCCGGAAGGAAGAGTACGGATGCAGAAGGCTTCCTTATGACGGGAGTTCTTCAGCTTTTCCCCGATGTCCGCAGGCAGGGAAAACGTTCCGTTCCCCGGAAGGTCCAGGGAAGCAAGAAGGAAACGGCAGGAGGGGGCGGAAACTTTTTTCCCGTATTCCTTGAGTTCCCTTGCGGCAAGTTCCCCGTGAGGGGAGTTTGCCGGAAAACGCACTTCCATTTCCCCCGCGGAAGCGGAAAGAAGCAGGATGGACAGAGCAAAAACAAAAAGACCGCTTTTTCTTCGTATCGAGTGCATGGAAATTCTCCCTTGTTTCGTTCCTTACTTTTTCTTGTTCCCGGCGGATTTTTCCTTCTTCTTTCCGGAAGAAGGAGGCGGCGTCTTTTTCCCTGCGGAACCGGAGGAAGAACTTTTCGCGCCTCCATCCCGCACGGCGGAAGAAGGCGTGCTCCCCGTGGAGCTTCCCGCATAACGGCCGGAAGAATCCCGATAGGTCGCATTCCCCCCGGAAACGCTTGCGCTTCCCGTATAACGGCCCGAGGCATCCCGGTAGATGATCCTGTCTCCGGAAAGAGTGGCGCTTCCCGTACAGCGGCCGGAAGCATCCCGGTAAATGGTGGTCGTTCCGGAAGTGGAAGAGCTTCCCGTACAGCGGCCGGAAGCATCCCGGTAGATGGTGGTCGTTCCGGAAGTGGAGGCGCTCCCCGCATAACGGCCCGTGGAATCCCGGTAGGTGGTGGTCGTTCCGGAAGTGGAAGAGCTTCCCGCATAACGGCCCGTGGAATCCCGGTAGACCGTTTTTCCTCCGTTCCCGGATGGCGGGGAACTTTGAGCAAAGACAATGGGACAGGAAAGCAGGACGAAAACGGTCAGGGAGAGAAGAACGCCTTTCCCGCTCCCCTGCAAACGGCGGACCATGGACTTTTCCTTCATTTCGTCTCCTTGGTTTTATCGGTTTTCAAACAGAAAAAAAGCGCCGCCCCGGAAAAGGACAGCGCTTTTCGATCACGAAAAAGGCTCGTAAGGATTCGATTATTTCAGCGTATCCAGTTCCGGATAGACGAACCCGTATTTATCCTGCGAAGGCGTGATGACCCACTCCGGCCGGATGATGGGGGCGTATCCCCATTCGGGACTGTCGGGAACGTAAGAGCACCCGGGCAGCGGCACGGGGAAGGTCAAAATCTCCGCCACGCCGACCACTTCCCGGACCACGAAATACCCCAGCGCCCGGAAGGTGCCGTAGGTGATGGCGGCGAATCCGCCTTCTTCCCGGTTGACTTCAAACCACTTGATGGGGAACTCGCACACGCCGAAGGCCACGTTGGAAATGCCCCGCCCCAGCTTGCGGATGATCCTGTCCCAGACAGGATACCGTTCGTACTCGTCGGAATAAGCATAAGCGGAGGACACCCCGATCGCCACCATAAGACTCAGGATCAGCAAAGATTTCTTCAGAAGATTCATTTTTCTTCTCTCCCTGTTTTTTATTTCGAGAACACTTTTTTCCGTCGATTCAACCCGTCTCGGAGCCCTTTGCAGGCCCTCGACGACCATAATATATTCCGGAAATGCGATTTGGTCAAGTATTTTTTCGGAATTTGTTTCGCAAAATTCGGGATTCCGTGTTATATTATTGGGAAAATGAGATCGATCCTGCGGGATTTTCAAGGAAAAGGAGCAAACATGAAAAAAGATCCTTCCGGAGGAAAGACGGCGTCCGCCGGGAAACGGGGACAGGCGGGAAGGGCCCACCCCACGCTTACGCTGCTCAACAGGAATCACACGGAGTATCCCTCCTCCCCCGACGACGCCAAGCTGGAGACCTTCGTCAACGCCTATCCGCAGCGGAACTACCTCATTTCTTTCGACTGCCCCGAATACTCTTCGCTTTGTCCCGTCACCGGCCAGCCCGACTACGGGCACATCTTCATCAACTATGTTGCGGACAGAAAGTGCATCGAGAGCAAATCCCTCAAACTCTACCTTTTCTCCTTCCGCAATTTCCATACCTTCCACGAGGAGGCGGTCAACCGCATCCTCACGGATCTGGCCGCCGCCTGCGCCCCCCGCTGGATGGAAGTCATCGGCGACTTCATGCCCAGAGGCGGCATTGCCATCCATGTGAAGGCAAGCGTGGGGAAGAAGCCGGAAGAATAAATATCCAACGATCAAATACGGGTTCAAAAAAATGCAGAAAGAAGACAGTTGTTTCGATTTCGTGGAAAACGGGGGAGTGAGTTCTCCCGCCGGATTTCTCTCTTCCGGAGCCTTTGCGGGGCTCAAACAGAGCGGCAAGGCCGATATGGCCCTCCTCTATTCCGAAAAGGAGTGCTCCTTTGCGGGCACGTTTACCAGCAATCTTTTCTGCGCCGCCCCCGTGCGCTACTGCCGGGAAGTGTGCGCAAGCATGAAAACGGTACGCGCCATGGTCATCAACAGCGGAGTGGCCAACGCCTGCACCGGGCTGGAAGGGTACAACAACGCCAAGGCCACCGCCGCGGAAGCCGCGAAGGTCCTCAAGCTCGACGATCCCCGGAAAGTCCTCGTGGCCTCCACGGGCCATATCGGCGACCAGCTCCCCATGGAAAAGATCGTCAAGGGCATCCGGGACGGAGCGGAGCACCTTTCCCCCGAAGGAGGCGCCGACGCCGCAAGAGCCATCATGACCACCGATACCCGTCCCAAGGAACTGGCCGTCTCCTTCACCGTCGGCGGGAAAAAGGTCACCGTGGGCGGCATGTGCAAAGGCGCGGGCATGATCTCGCCCAAGATGGTCATTGCCCCCCATGCCACCATGATCTGCTGCGTCACCACGGACGCTTCCATCGACAACGATCTGCTTTCCCGCCTTCTGGAAAAAAGCGTGGAAGGGTCCTTCAACCGCATCACCGTGGACAGCGACATGAGCACCAACGATACCGTCGTCGTCTTTGCCAACGGCGCTTCGGGGGTGCGGATCCTTCCCGGAACGGAAGAAGAGCGTTCCTTTGCGGAGGCGCTGGATATGGTCACCGCCCATCTTGCCCGGGCCATCGTCTATGACGGGGAGGGCGTCACCAAATTCATCACCGTTGCGGTCACCGGGGCGAAAAACGATGCGGACGCGGAAAAGTGCGCCCGGGCCATAGCCAACTCCCCCCTCTGCAAGACCGCCTGGTTCGGTGGCGATCCCAACTGGGGAAGGATCCTTGCGGCGGCGGGCTATTCGGGAGCCTCCTTCCGCCCGGAAAACTTTTCTTTGTTCTTCGACGGCGTTCCCGTGATCCGGGGCGGACTGCCCGCGGGAACACAGGAAAGCGAAATGGCGGAGGTCATGAAGCAGAGAGAATTCACCGTGAAGGTGGATCTGGGCGCGGGAGAAAGTTCCGCAACCGTCTGGACAGGGGACTTCACCTACGATTACGTCAAGATCAATGCCGACTACCGCACTTGAGCGGCACGGGAAAGGACACGGAAAAATGGATAAACTCATCAGGAAAGCGGAAGTGCTCATCGAAGCGCTCCCCTACATGCAGAAATTTCAGGGCAGCATCGTAGTCGTCAAGTTCGGCGGCAGCGCCATGGAAGACCCCGCCGTCACCGCAAAGACCATGCGGGATATCGTGCTTCTCCACGCCATCGGGATCAAGGTGGTGGTGGTCCACGGCGGAGGAAAGGCCATCAGCGCAAAACTCAAGGAGCTGGGCGTACAGAGCAAGTTCTTCAACGGACTGCGCATCACCGACGGCGAAACCATCAAGGTGGTGGACGACGTCCTGCACAACCTCACCAACAAAGCATTGGTGGATGCCATCAAGGAGTGCGACGGCAAAGGCGTCTCCATCTCCGGAAAATCCATCATGCGGGCGGAAAAACTCTTTTCGGAAGATCCGGAGACCAGGGAAAAGGTGGATATCGGTTTCGTGGGAAAGGTCCTTGCCGTGAATGTCAATCCCATTCTGGACGCGCTGGAATATGGCTTCATTCCCGTCATCACCCCTCTTGCCGTGGACTTCTTCGGACAGCCCTACAACGTCAATGCGGATACCGCCGCCTGCGAGATCGCCAAGGCGCTCAAGGCGGAAAAACTGGTGTTCCTGAGCGACGTTCCCGGCGTGCTGAAAGATCCTGCGGACGAAAAGACTCTGATCTCCCAGATCCATATCGCCGAAGTCCCCCGTCTCATCGAGGAAAAAATCCTTTCCGGCGGGATGCTCCCCAAGATCAGAAGCTGTGTGGAAGCTCTGGAAGCGGGGGCAAGCAAGGTGCATATGATCGACGGCAGGATCCCCCACTCCCTCCTGCTGGAAATCTTCACGGAAAAGGGCGTGGGAACCGCCATTCTCAAGGACTGACGTTTCCCCGGAGCGGGATATGCACACTTTTTCCACTCTGAAAGACGATCTTTCCCGAAGCGGACTTTCCCCTTCCGACACGGTTCTTGTCCACTCCTCCATGAAGAGCATAGGTGAGGTGGAAGGGGGCGCGGACACCGTTCTGGACGTCCTTATGGACTACTTCGGCAAAACGGGTCTTCTGGTCTTCCCCACGCTCACCTACACCATTTACGGAGAGGAAAGGAAGGTCTTTTCTCCGGAAAAGACCCCCTCCGTGGTGGGGCTTCTTACGGAAATGTTCCGGAAAAGGGAAGGCGTGGTGCGGTCGCTCCACCCCACCCATTCAGTGGCCGCCTTCGGAAAGGACGCGGAAGAATTCTGCAGGGGGCATGAAGCGTTTTCCACCCCCTGCGCAAGGAAATCCCCCTGGGGGAAACTTTATGACAGGAATGCAAAACTCCTCTTCATAGGGACGAAATCCATCTCCTGCTGCACCTTCTTTCACGGCGTGGAAGAGTTCCTCCCCGTTCCGGGAATGTTCGGAAAAGAGCCATACGATCTTCTGCTGGAACGGGAGGACGGCTCCTTCCGGCACATCCCCTCCTTCCGGCACGAGGGGCATCACAACAAATACTACTTCCTTGCCGAGCCGCTCCTCCGGGAAAAGGGGGCGCTCGAAGACGCTTCCTTCGGGGATGCGCACTGCTTTCTTCTGGAGGCGAAGGCAAGCGCGGACATTCTGCTTGCCCTGCTGAAGAAAAATCCCTTCTTCTTTACGGAAGAATATCAGGAAAAAGAGACACGCTCCTGAAAGGCGGGGAAAGGTTTCACTCCCCGGAGAGTTCCTGGCTCTTCTGCTTTCCCCGGATCAGTGCGGCGGGATTGTCGTTCAGATACTGGGTCAGTTCCGTAAGGGCGTCGATGGCGTCGTTGAGATGCCGGAAGGTGGTATTCATGCTCTTGGTGGAATCCCCGATCTCGTCGGAAAGCTCCCGCAGGCTTGCCACGGTTTCCGGGATTTTGGATTCGTCCATATTCTTGTTCAGACCCGCGGAAAGTTCGGAAAGGTTCCTGGCCACCTTCCGGATCTCCGCAAGCGTGTCGTCCACCTCTTTCTTATCCACCAGACTGCCCAGATTGTCGGAGGTCTTGCGGATGGATTCCACGCATTTGTCCAGATCCGCAAGAAGCCGGTCCAGCCTCTTGTGGTCCATGAATTTGTTCACGTTTTCCAGAAGGAGAGTCATGCGCTTGGCGATCCCGTCGAAGTCGATCATGGCGATGCGGGCAAGAATATCCGTCATGCCCAGACGCAGGGAGGCAAGCATGGAAGGCGTGGAAGGCACATAAAAATATTTTCCCTCCCCGCCGATGACCGCCCGGGGCGCTTTCTCCCCTGCGGGAGAAGGCATCACGTCCTTGAAAAAGTCGATCTCCAGATACTTCATCCCGGTGATCCCGTCGGGCTCGATCCTGCACCGCAGCCCCTTATGGATCTCCTTGGTGAGGAGCTCATAGAACTCATCCTGAGAAACGGTCGCTCCGGCGGTCTCTCCTCCGGAACTTCTGGAGAATCTGGTCAGATCCACTTCCATTTCCAGACAGATGCTTTTGTTGTCCATATGGATGATG
>JAGAEF010000203.1 GCA_017613255.1 Lentisphaeria bacterium | reverse complement strand
GTCTGGGGGTTGCCCAGATCCCGGATCCACTGGACCCGGAGTTTCACCGAATAGGGGCAGGCGGGGAAGTCCGCAGATAGCTGGTCCCGTGATAGGTCACGTCCGGTTCCACCAGTTCGGGGAATTTCCCGTTGTCCCATGGGAAACCGCCCTTTTCCACCACGATCCCGCCTATGCTTGTGGCGTGTCCGTCGATGTACTTGGTGGTGGAGTGGGTGACGATGTCCGCGCCGAACTCGAAGGGACGGCAGAGCACCGGCGTGGGGAAGGTATTGTCCACGATGAGGGGAAGTCCGTGCTTGTGGGCGATGTCCGCATAGCGCTGGATGTCCAGCACGATGAGGGCGGGATTGGCAAGCGTTTCTCCGAAAATGGCCTTGGTGTTGGGCCGGATCTCCTTTTCCAGCTCTTCATCGGTAGCTTCGGGGGAGACGAAGGTAAATTCGATGCCCAGCTTCTTCATGGAGCTGGCGAACATGGTGAAGGTCCCTCCGTACAGGCTGGAGATGCTTACGATGTGATCCCCCGCCCGGGCGATGTTCAGGATCGCAAGGGCGTTGGCGGACTGGCCGGAGGTGGTGGCCACCGCGGCGACTCCCCCTTCCAGCGCGGCGATCTTTTTCTCGAAGCAGTCCACGGTGGGGTTGGCCAGTCTCGTATAGAAGAACCCGGCGCGTTTGAGGTCGAAGAGGTCGGCGACGCTCTGGGCGTCATCGTATTTGAAAGTGGTGCTCTGGGTGATGGGCACGACTCTGGGGCCGCCGTTTTCCGGGGTGTAGCCTTCCTGTACGGCGATGGTTTCCAGTTTCCAGTTCTTTTCCATGGTCTTTCCTTCCTGTTTTGTTCCGGTTTGCGGAGTGATTTCTGCTTGTTCTGCAACGTTACTAATATACCACTCAAGACGGGCCAATGCAAATTTTTCCGGACGGGTTTGTTTCTTTTTCCCGCCGTCCCGGCCTATTACGGCCTGTTCCCCAGCCCGGGCCGGAAACGTGGACCGTGTTTTTTCGCTCTGCGTTCCTTTCCTGAGACTTTTTTTCTTTTTTTTTGCCGCATCCATTTTCTTCACTCTCCTGCGCAGAAAATCCCGCTTACTTTTTTTCGGACAACAGGGATTTTTCGTATGGTCTTCCCCCGCTTCCCCGCCGGATTTCGTGCATAAAAGTTTCTTCGGGAAGCGAATGAGGTATCGACGGACAAAAAGAAAAAAGTTCCCGAAGAAACGGTTCCGAAGGAAGTGAGTGTCCGGGCAGTAAAGGAAAGGAGCGGCGGATGAAAGGTTTGACGGAAAAACAGCGCAACATCCTTGATTTCATCGAGGATTTCATGGAAGTGAACATGATGGCTCCCACGGTTTATGAGATCGCGGAACATTTCGGCATCAAGACCTCCACGGTGTTCGCCCATGTGAGAAGTCTGCAGAAAAAGAACTACCTTACCCGCAGTTCCAAGGCAAGGAGCATCTCCCTCAAGCACCCGCACAGGAAAAACCGCCGTCCCGCGGGGCTGCGCTGTGTGCCGCTTTTCAATTCGCCGGAGGAGGCGGGCTCCTCCAAGGGAAAGGATACGGAGATCTATTACGACTCCGCCGTGCTGAAGAATGCCGGGGACCTGCGGAAACTTTTCGCGGTGAAGATCGGCTCGGAAATGGGGGATCTGGGGATGCTGGACGGGGATATCGCCATTCTCAAGCGCGCCCCGGAAACATTGCGGAACGGGGACATCGTGCTTGTGAAGATCGGCGGGGTGCCCCAGATGCGTTCCTGTCATGAGATCGAGCCGGGGATCATGGAATTCATTTCCGGAGACCGGGAAAAGATCGTGCTGCACTCCGACGGACAGCGCTTCCCCGTGGAGGGCGTCGTGGTGGGACTTCAGCGGAATCTCTGAAGAAAACAAAAGAATAACGGCGTTCCGCGGGACGGGGGCCTTCGCCGGATCTTCCGGCACGGGGGAGGAGGTCCGTGAGTCCGCAGTCGGAAATGCACGGGAAAGGCGGAACGGATGCCGGGCAGACTTTCAACGGGTCCGGCGCTGTTCGGGGGGACGCCTGAACCCATGCGGTGCCGCATTTCTCTCCGGGAGAAATCCCGGAGTTCTTTTTTTTTCGGGGAATGCGTTTCCCGGCCCGGCGGGGCTTTTTCCCCGCTTTTTTTTCGAAGAAAGCGCATACGGGAGGCATTTTACGGCTTGCTTTTTGGCCGGGGAAAATATATATTAGGGAATCAGCCGAAAAAACGTCCAACAACGGAAACCATATAAGGAGCAGGAAATGAAAAAACTCATCATCGTACTTGTCATCATTGCCGCGGCGGGTCTTGGGTTCTACTCGTGGAAAGCATGGAAGGAATCCGCCATTTACAAGAATCCCGCCTTCACCTCCGGGAACGGCAGGCTGGAAGCTACGGAGGTGAGCATTGCCGCAAAATCCTCCGGAAAGATCGAAAACATCTTTGCTTGGGAAGGGGATTTCGTCACCAAGGGACAGCACCTTGCCCAGATGCAGACCAACGTGCTCAGCGCGCAGCTGGCGCAGGCCAAGGCGAACATTCTCGTCAAGGAGGCGGAACTTGCCGCCGCCAAGGCCGATCTCATGCACAAGCAGAGCAATCATGACAACTCCAAGAAGCGGTATGAAAGGGCCAAGAGCCTTTTCGCCAGCAAAGCCGTCTCCCAGCAGAATTATGAAAACGACGAAGCCGTGTACAAGGGCGCCGTTGCGGAACTTGCCTCCGCCAAAGCCAAAGTGCAGCAGGCTGAGGCCGGGATTGCCGCCGCCAAGGCCGATGCCGACCGGGTGCAGGCGGATATCGACGACTGCAAGCTCACCGCTCCTCTGGACGGGCGCATCCAGTATCGCATCGCCGAACCCGGCGAAGTGCTTTCCGCAGGCGGACGCGTTCTCAATCTGGTGGACTTGAGCGACGTCTACATGACCTTCTATGTGCCGGAAATGGTGGCGGGGAAGATCCAGCCGGGCGCGGATGTGCGGCTCCTTCTGGATGCGCTTCCCGTGCCCATTCCCGCGAAGATCTCCTATGTGGCAAGCGAGGCGCAGTTCACCCCCAAGACCGTGGAAACCAGAGTGGAGCGGCAGAAACTCATGTTCCGGGTGAAAGCAAGAATCGACCCGGAGCTGCTGAAGAAGTACATCACCTATGTGAAGACCGGGCTTCCCGGAGTGGCCTGGGTGCGGCTTGATCCCAAGGTGCCCTGGCCCGAATTCCTCCAGTTCGAACCGGCCCTTGCCAAGGCCAAAAAGGCCGTGAAAAAGAACGAAAAAAAGGTTTTGAAGGCGGAAAAGAAGAAGGCCGAGGCGGAGAAAAAAGCGGAAAAGAAACAGGAGAAGGCCGGGAACGGAAAAGGTGAAAAGGGAGCAAAATGATGGAACAGGACTTTTCCGGAACGAAAGAACCTGTTGTCCGTTTCCGCGACCTCACCTTGAGTTACGGCAAGGTCCTTGCGCTGGACCATGTGTCCCTTGACCTGCCTGCAAGGACCCTTATCGGGCTTATAGGACCCGACGGCGTGGGGAAATCCACGCTTCTTTCCCTCATCACCGGAGCGCACGCCATGCAGGGAGGTTCTCTTACGGTGCTGGGCGGGGACATGCGGGACAAGGCCCACCGGAACCGGGTGTGCCCCAAGATCGCCTACATGCCCCAGGGACTGGGAAAAAATCTCTATTTCACGCTGACCGTGGAGGAAAATCTCCAGTTCTTCGGGCGGCTTTTCGGGCACGACAAGGCGGAGTGCCGCCGCAGGATCGACCATTTGACCAAAAGTACCGGCCTCTACAAGTTTCTGGACCGTCCCGCGGGAAAACTTTCCGGCGGAATGAAGCAGAAACTGGGGCTGTGCTGTTCTCTCATCCACGATCCCGATCTTCTCATTCTGGACGAACCCACCACCGGGGTGGACCCCCTTGCCAGACGCCAGTTCTGGGATCTGGTGGATTCCATACGGGAGGAACAGCCCAATATGAGCGTGGTGGTGGCCACCGCCTACATGGACGAAGCCCAGAGATTCGAATACCTGATCGCCATGGACGACGGCAAGATCCTGGATACGGGCACCCCCGCGGAGCTTCTGAAAAAAACCGACCGCCCCAATCTGGACGCCGCCTTCATCCAGCTTCTTCCGGAAGCCAAACGGTCCGGCCACAAGGAATTGACCGTGCCGCCTCTGGAAGTCGACCCAAAGGAGGCCTATGCCATCGAGGCGGAAGGGCTGACCAGAAGGTTCGGCTCCTTCGTGGCGGTGGATCATGTGAGTTTCAAGATCCGCGGCGGCGAGATCTTCGGCTTTCTGGGCTCCAACGGCTGCGGAAAAACCACCACCATGCGTATGCTTACGGGGCTTCTTCCGGCAACGGAAGGAACAGCAAAACTCTTCGGCAAACCCATTTCCGGAGACACCATGGCCATCCGGCAGAATCTGGGGTATATGACCCAGCTCTTCTCCCTTTACGGAGATCTTTCCTGCAGGCAGAACCTTTTCCTTTATGCCAGGCTGTACGGCATCCCGGAAGAGAAGGTGGCCTCCAGCGTGGAGGAGATGCTGGAACGGTTCCAGCTCAAGGAGATCGAAAACACCCTTCCCAAGGACCTGCCTCTGGGGCTCAAGCAGCGTCTCTCCCTTGCCGCGGCGGTGATCCATCACCCCCAGATCCTCATTCTGGACGAACCCACCTCCGGCGTGGACCCGGTGGCCCGGGATCTTTTCTGGGAACTCATCATCGAACTTTCCCGCCGGGACAAGGTGACCATCTTCATCACCACCCACTTCATGAACGAAGCGGAGCGCTGCGACCGGATCTCCCTCATGCATGCGGGCAAATCCCTTGTGTGCGATACGCCTGCCCAGATCGTGAAGAACCGCAAGGCCTCCACGCTGGAAGAGGCCTTCATCGGGTATCTGGAGGATGCGGATCCCTCCTCGGGCAAGAAGGAAAAAGTCGCCGCCATTGCCGCAGCGGAGGAACCTTCCGGGGTGGAAAAAAATCCCTTCCTGAAGAAAATCTCCCGCTTTTTCAGCTTCCAAAGGTATTTCACCTGCGCATGGCGGGAAAATCTGGAGCTCCTGCGGGATCCCATCCGGGCTACGCTGGCCCTTTTCGGCGCCATGCTCCTCATGTTCGTCATGGGGTACGGGATCAATATGGATGTGGAGGATATCTCCTTCGCCGTTCTGGACAGAGACCAGAGCACGCTGAGCACCAACTATGTCCTGAACATCGCAGGCTCCCGCTACTTCAAAGAGAAAAAGCCCGTGCGGAGCTATGAGGAACTGGACAGGCGCATGAAGAGCGGGGAACTCAGCCTTGTGGTGGATATCCCGCCGAAATTCGGTCAGGACGTGGAAAAGGGGTACTCCCCGGAGATCTGCTTCTGGAACGACGGCGCCATGCCCTCCCGGGCGGAGACGGTGAGCGGCTATGTGAGCTCCCTTCACAAGCAGTGGCTGGACTCCCGGAAGGAGAGGGAACCCAACTACCGGGACAAGACTGCGTACTCCGTGGAAACGCGCTACAGATACAATCCCGACGTGCTGAGTCTGCCCGCCATGGTGCCCGCGGTGATCCCCATCCTTCTCATGATGATCCCCGCCATCCTTGCGGCGCTTTCCGTGGTGCGGGAAAAGGAGATGGGCTCCATCATCAATCTCTATGTGACGCCCTTGAGCCGGGGAGAGTTCCTGCTGGGGAAACAGCTGCCTTATGTCCTGTTTTCCGTGCTCAGCGCCTTCCTGCTGGTGGTCATGGCGGTGATCGTTTTCGACGTGCCGGTGAAGGGAAGTCTCTTTACGCTTCTTCTTGCGCTTGCCCTGTACTGCGTCATCTCCACGGGCTTCGGGCTACTGGCCTCTTCGGTGACCAAGAGCCAGATCGCCGTGATCTTTCTCACCCTTCTTGCCACCATCCTGCCCGCCACCCAGATGTGCGGCATGATGAACCCGGTGGAGACCCAGGAGGGCGCGGCAAAGATCATCGGAGAGATCTATCCCACCACCTACATGCTCCTGATCAGCCGGGGGATCTTCAACAAGGCCCTGTACCTGCGGGACCTTTACGTGCCCCTTCTGGTCCTTGTCGCGGAGATCCCCGTCATTCTCACCTTGGGGATCCTTTTCCAGAGGAAGCAGGAAAAATAAGAGCGTTTCAGAACAAAAAGAGGACAGTATAATATGCTGAGAACGATCAAGAACATCTATTTTCTGGGGCTCAAGGAGCTCATCAGTCTCTTCCGGGACTATCTGCTGCTGATCCTCATCGTCTACTCCTTCACAGCGGCGGTGGTGGTGGCTTCGAAAGGCAAGCCGGACTCGTTGAGCAAGGCGGCCATCGCGGTGGTGGATGAAGACCACTCCCAGCTTTCCGAAAAGCTCTTCGACGCCTTCTTCCCCCCCATGTTCCTGCCCGCCAAGGAGATCGGCAGACCGGACATCGACCGGACGATGGATGAAGGGCTCTATACCTTCGTTCTGGTGATCCCCGTCAATTTCGAGCGGGATCTTTTTGCCGGCAGGGATCCGGCCATCCAGCTCAACGTGGATGCTACCAGAATGTCGCAGGCCTTCACCGGAGCAGGCTACATCCAGCAGATCATCGGTATGGAAGTCAGCGATTTCCTCGCGGCCAAGCAGAGCCGCACCCTTGCCCAGACCGTTCTCCGCAACCGCTTCAACCCCAATCTCTCCGAGCCGTGGTTCGATTCCGTCATGCAGCTGGTGAACAACGTCACCATGCTTGCCATCATCCTCACCGGGGCGGCCCTCATCAAGGAACGGGAGAACGGCACGCTGGAGCACCTTCTGGTCATGCCCGTAAACGCCTTCGAGATCATGGTTTCCAAGATCTGGTCCATGCTTCTGGTGGTGCTGATCTCCACGGCGCTTTCCGTGATCTTCGTGGTGCATCTCTATCTGGAAGTGCCTATAGAAGGATCCCTTTCTCTCTTTCTTTTCGGAGTGGCGCTGCATCTTTTCGCCGCCACGTCCCTGGGGATCTTTCTTGCCTGCATCGCCCAGAACATGCCCCAGCTGGGGATGCTTCTCATTCTGATCCTTCTGCCGCTTCAGATGCTTTCCGGGACCGTGACCCCCATGGAGAGCATGCCCCAATGGGTGCAGACCATCATGCAGGCGGCGCCCACCACCCATTTCGTGGATTTCAGTCAGTCGATCCTCTACCGGGGTGCGGGTCTGGAGGTGGTATGGCTGCCCTTCCTCAAACTGGTCATCATCGGCGCCATCCTTTTTGCCGTCTCCCTTGCCCGCTTCCGCAGGTCCGTGGCGTAAAGGAAGTTTCATGCAGATCATCTTTTTCGGCGGCACCTTCGACCCGATCCATCTGGGGCATCTTGCCATTGCAAAACGTGTCGTGGAAAGATTTCCCTTCTCCCGGGTGCTTTTCGCCCCTTCCTACATCCCGCCCCACAAGAATTTTACCTCCCTTTCGTCCTTTCAGGACCGTTTCCGCATGACGGAGCTGGCCATATCGGGCATGGAAAATCTGGAGGTGAGCGCCATCGAGCATGAACGGGAGAAAAGCTCCTACACACTCGATACTCTCCGCATCCTGCGGGAGAGATTTCCGGGGAAAACCATCTCCTTTCTTATCGGGAGCGACAGTCTCATGCAGCTTCACTCCTGGCATGAATGCGCTTCTCTTGTCCGGGAGTTCCCCGTCATCGTCTATCCCCGCTCCGGAGTGCATCCGGAACGGGAGGAGCTTCGGAAATTCTGGCCGGAGGAGGAGACGGAAAAACTCCTTTCCGTTGTCCTGAAGGATGTGCCTCTTTTTCCGGTCTCCTCCACTTCCATCAAGGCTATGTACCGTTCCGGACAAGGTTCCGAGGCGGAAAAGTTTCTCCCGGAAAGCGTGGCTGCCTACATCCGGGAAAAAGGGCTGTACCGCCCGGAGACGCAAGTTTAAAGTCTCAAGTCCCAAGAGGGGGACGCAGAGCGAAAAAACACGGCCTCCGTTCCCAGCCGGGGCTGGGGAGACTGAGAATACTATGAAGACTATGAATACTGCGCCGCCCGGAAGTACAACGCCAGATCGGCCGGGCACCGAATATCCCCGCCCCGCACCACAACGCAACATCGGCCGGGCGGAAAATATCCCCACCCGGCACCACGACGCCGGTCGGATGGCAG
>JAGAEF010000202.1 GCA_017613255.1 Lentisphaeria bacterium | reverse complement strand
GAGACCAGTTTCAGAAGCGGGATCCTTTCGGCAAGTCCGGGAGGATACCGCATGGGAAGATCGATGAGATCCCCCTTGAGCATGACGCTCTTGTAATGGGTGAAGGCGTCGAACCCGAATTTTCCGTGATAGGAGCCGAATCCGCTTGCCCCCACGCCGCCGAAGGGCATGGTCTGGTTCACGAAGTGCATGATGGTCTCGTTGACGCATACGCCCCCGGAGGAGGTGGAGGAGAGGATCAGATCCAGATTCTTCTTCCCGTGGGAAAAATAGTACAGGGCAAGGGGCTTGGGACGGTCATTCACGAACTCCACGGCCTCCGTCATATCCTTTACGCTCAGGACCGGCAGGATGGGCCCGAAGATTTCCTCCCCCATCACTTTGGAGGCGGGATCCGGACGATCCAGAACAGTGGGAGAAAAATACTTTTCTTCGATCCTGTACTGTCCGCCCACGACGATCTTGTCCTCATTCCCCGCCAGAAGCCCCGCAAGACGGCGGCAATGGCCCTCATTGACGATCCGCGGGTAATCTGCCGACTGGGAGGCATCCTCCCCGTAAAAGGCCGTTATTTCCGCTTTCAGCGCTTCCAGAAACTTTTCCCGGACCGATTCATGCACCAGAACATAGTCCGGTGCCACGCAGGTCTGCCCCGCATTGAGAAACTTTCCCCAGACGAGTCTTCTTGCGCAGACGGGGAGCCTGGCATCACGATCCACGAGGCAGGGACTTTTTCCGCCCAGTTCCAGCACAAGCGGCGTAAGATTTTTCGCCACGGACTCCATGACCGCCCTGCCGCCCCCGGTCCCCCCCGTATAGAAGAGAAAGTCGTATTTTTCCCGGAGAAGCGCTTCCCCCAGCTCCCGTCCGCCGTTGAAGCAGCAGACGAACTCTTCCGGGAAGCTTTTTGCGATGATCCGGGAGGCGATTTCCGCCGTGGCGGGGGAAAGTTCCGCCGTCTTCACCATAACGCAGTTGCCTGCGGCAACGGCGGAAACAAGGGGAGAAAAAAGCAGCTGGAAGGGGTAGTTCCACGCGGAAAAGATGAGGGCTACCCCGTAAGGTTCCGGAACGATCCTCCCGGAAGCGGGAACGTTGAGGAGAGAGACTCCCACGCGTTTGGGCCTCGCATAACGCTTCACGTTCTTGAGCATGTGATGGATCTCTTCCAACACCATGTTGGTTTCCGTGCTGCGGGACTCGAACTCCTCCTTGCCCAGATCCGCCTTCAGGGCGGCAAAGATCGATTCTTCCTCTTCCCGGATCACCCCGGCAAGTCTGTCAAGCGCCTCCTTCCGGAAGGAAACGCTCCTTGTGACTCCGGTCCGGAAAAACGCTCTCTGTTTCTCCAGAATCTCCTTTATGCTCTTTTCCATTGCTTTTCTCCTGTGTATCTCCCCCGGAAATTCCGGGATGAAATCCTCCCGCCATAAAAAAGCGAACCGGAGCAAGTCTTCTTTTGGGGGATGGGATGAAGACGCGCCCCGGACCGCAAAATTGTCCGCACATGCCGGAGGGCCGGCACACGCGCAAAATCAATGTTTGAACGTAATGGTACCGGAATCCTCTCTGGAACGGAAGGGCGAACCATCCGGAAGCACCATACGACAGGTGATGAAGATCAGAAGGTTGCTCTTGTAGGTATTCCTTCCCTTGGACTGGAAGAGCCTCCCGATAAGGGGGATGTCTCCCAGAATGGGGTACTTGTCGGCAAAGACGCTGGATTCGTCCGTGACCATTCCGCCGATGACGATGGTGGAATTATCCTTGCAGCGGATACGGGTATCCACGGACCGGTCCTGGAAGATCGGGGTCCGGACGATGTTGGGAATGTTGACGTAGTTCCCCGTGCCGTCGTCCGTGGGAAGATTGTAGCTGTAATCATCCCATCCTACGAATTTCCGGACCTCCAGCTGATCGAAGTTCAGCGTGATGGTCTGGAAATCGGGGTCTTCCTTGAGGTCCAGATTCGGGGTGATCGTGAAGAATACGCCCTCTTCCTTCTCTTCCAGATCGGGGGTGGAGCCCACCAGAATGGGCGTATTGTTCATGGTGGTCAGTTCCGGTTCGTCCCAGTCTTCCGGATAGTACTTGGTGATTACCATATCCAGCGTGGCGGGATGTCCGTCCACCGTGGTGATTCTGGGGCAGTACAGCATGTCGGAAGCCCCGGCCTGATCCAGAGCATAGACCTGGGCATTGAGTCCGTAGCCCTTGTTGTTATAGGCGTCGAACTCCCACATCTTGCCGAAGTTGGTATCCTTGCTCACCTCGTAGGTCGGCGTGCCGTCCCGGTCGTACACCCTTGTGAGCTTGCTGTTCCTCCCCCAGGAAACGGAACTCCGGGAGAGAGGAGCATCCTGGTAATAGTAGTTGACCGTCGAACCGGGCTCCACGACCTGCCCGGTGGCAGGGTCGATGACGTATCCGTCGGACGTCTTGTAGGGAAGAGAGCTCGCGGTGGAAAAGAAGGAGTACCAGTCGCTGTTCTTGTTTTCCTTGTCCTTCGTGTAAATGTTGATGCTCTTGTCGAAGGTCATGGACTCGGTCCCGGTATAGACGAAGGTATTCAGATCGTTGGTGTTGGCATAAGCGATGTTGGAATTCTGCCGGGAGAAGGTGTACTGGAATCCCAGTTCCTCCAGATCCTTCATGATGACGTCCACGAACTTCGCCTGAATGAGGATCTGCGGCTTGGGCCGATTGACCTTTTCGAAGATCTTGCGCATTTCCGCGATATTCTCGGGAGTGTTGGTCACGATCAGTCTGCCCGCCACGGGATCCAGCGCCGTATAGGCCCCTTCCGGAAGCGGAACCGTGCTGAAGTATTTGGCATGGAGCGTCTGATTGCCGCCTTCTCCGGTGAGAAGTTCGCTGACCTCGATCTTGTTGTCCAGCTCGAAATACTCCGTCTGCAGGGCGTCTTCCAGATCCTGCACGCTGGGCGCGATCTCCACGACCCCGTCCTCCACATTCACCTTGTAGACCGCCTTGATGTTTTCGCAGACGCGCTTGATGGCGTCCTCCAGGGAAATGGGATTGAAGATGCTCAGCGTGACATTGGGATCCTTGGAAACGGGAGTATCGCCCTGATTCTGGTTCTGATTGTTGTTGTCCCCTTCCTTCTTTTCGCCTTCCCCGCCCTCCGGCGCATTGGGAGAGGCGTTGAACCTGCCCAGAGCCACGATGTTCACCCCTGTCCGGGCGGGATCCTTGTCGTAATCCTTGCTGTACTGGATGAGGGTGGTGATAACCGCGGAAAGCGGGCTGTCCGGGAAGTCGATGCCGTGGGGAAGCATGATGGAAGAGAGTTTGTTCTGGATAGGAGATTTCACCGTGGTCTTTTCCACGCCTTCCATATTGAGGATCCCGCTCGCCCCGGAATCGTCATAGGCGATGATGGGAGTAAGAGCCTCCCAGCCGGCTTCCACGATGCGTTCGCTGTGGACAAGCTCCCTGCGGCGGCGGCCCATTTCCGAAAGTTTGTGATTGATCCTGCGCAGGTAGTCGATGGCCATCTCGTTGTAGGGATCCAGACTGATGACCTGCTCGAACCTGCTCCTGGCCTTGTCGAACTGCCCGCTGGAATAAAGGACCTCCCCCTGACGCATGAGGGTGTTCTTCTTCCGGATCTCTTCCGCATTGGAGGTGGTGCTTTCCACCGCGCTGCGCTCCGCCGCCTTTTCCCGGAGAAGCTGGTAGCGTGCGATGACCTTTTCCATCTCCTCCTTGCAGGCGGGATAGATTTCATACGCCTTGCGGCAGGTGCTTATGGCCAGATCGAAGTCCGCGGCACTGGCGGATTTTTCCGCATCGAAGTAGATCGCCTGCGCCCAGTAGTAATAGGCACGGGAGATGGCGACATTGCAGGAAGCGATCTTCCCGTCCAGCCGCTTGATGTGTTTCTGTTCCCGGTAGGCGGCCACCTTGCTGTCCAGAGCTTCTCCCCCCAGACCTTCCAGCCTCAGAATGCTGCTGCGCAGAGAAAGAAGCCGCTTCTTGGCGTCAAGGTACATGGCAATGGCCTTTTCGAACTCCCCGTTCCGGTATTCCGTCACGGCCCTGGACACCAGATCGTCGATATTCTTTTCCGCGGCCTTGAGCATGATCAGCTCCTTTTCCCGATCCAGCTTGGCAAGATCCCGCCGGGCGAGAACAGGGGGAGGAGCCGTCCTGGTGTTCTTCCCGACCACCGCCTTGGCCTCCTTCTTCGGCGCTTCGGCTTTTTTCCCTTCCGCACCAGACACGGGAAGCGCGAAAAGGGCAAGAAAGACAAGGAGGAAAACTCTTCTTCCCGCCGAAAGTTTTTCGCTGGTATGATTACGGCAAACGTTTTTCATCATCGGGTTCCCTCTCTTATCTGTTGACAAAGTTGAATATACCGTCTTTACGCCGCTCGGTCTTGTAGGGAACGCCGTCCCCGTCCATGATCCGGGCGGTAACGAAGATCATGAGATTGATCTTCTCCGAAGAGTTGTAACGATCCGTGAACAGTCTGCCGATGAGGGGCAGTTCCCCCAGAAGAGGATACTTGTCGTCCACCTTTTCCGCCCCGTCCTGAAGTACGCCTCCGATGACGACGGATTCCCCGTCATAGACCTGTACCTGCGTCTCGATCCTGCGCTCGGCAAAGTCCGCCATCTTCTCTTTGGGCTGAATGTTTTCCGTGGAGGTATCCGCGATGCTTTCGAAGGCCTTTCCGATCTTGATGGTGTAGTCGTAGTTGCTCCAGCCGATGAATTTCTTGAGACTGGTATTGAGGCTCACGTCCACGGTCTTCATGTTGATGACCGTAGGAGTGACCTTGAACGTCATTCCCACGGACTGAACCTTGAAATCAGGCGTAGGCGGCGTATAGGTAAAGGTGTTGCCGTTGGAGTTCACCTCCACCTTCGCATCGTCGTAATCATCCGGGAAGCTGCGTTCGTCGACGACTTTCAGAAGAGCCGTATGGTTGCTCAGCGTCGTCAGCCGGGGCATGGTCACCACTTCCGAACGTTCCGAACGGTCGATGGCCCGGATGGTGAGGAAAAGATTCACGTTCCTGCTTCCGCCCGCATTGGGGATGAGGTTCAGATTGTTTACGAGGATATTGGAGGTATCCGATGCCCGGGAGTAGATCTGCCCGAAGGGGAAGGTGCTCGTGGAGATGAATCTCCTGTTGTTGACGGAGGCGTCGAAGGTCAAGGTCCAGTCGAATCCCAGCTCCTCCATGGCGGACATGGAGATCTCCATCATTTTCGCTTCCACCATCACCAGCGGAACGGGAACGTCCAGCACCTGGATGCGGTCCATCAGCTTGTCATGATTCTCCTTGGTATTGCGCATTTTCAACCGTCCGCTTTCCCCGTCGTAGGAGATACTGGTCCCTTCGGGGAAGGGCACTCCCCTCTCCCGGAAATACCCTTTGAGCTTTTCGGGGTCGATGGTCCGGTTTACCTTCTTGCTGTCCTTCTTCTTGTCGCGCTTGGCAGTGAAGTCTTCCAGTTCGCCGTCGAATTTCTCCTCCTCATCATCCACCTTCTTGGCCTCGCCCAGTTCCTCCTGGATGCGCTGGGCAAAAGTCTGGGAGATGGGATAGTCGTGGGCCTCCACGGCACGGCCGCCCTTGCCGATGATGACATAGTTGCCGTCCAGACGGAAATTCACCTTCCCCAGCCGGCAGATGTACTTGAGCCAGACATGCAGAGAAACGTTGTTCAGGGCCAGAGAGTTGATGACGATATCCTTCACGTCCGCTTCGGGCACGATGACCACGCCCTCATGTTTCACGTTGTCCGCGTCCTTGCTGCGGCTGACCAGGTCCGTAACGATGTTGCCGATGGTTTCCTGCGTATATTCCAGCTGAGGCATGATCAGCTGCTGAAGCTTGTTGTAAAGCGCGGTGTTGTTCTTGCTGGGATCCGCCTCCTCGGCCTTGTCCTCCATCCCTTTGCTGTTCTCCCCTTCCACGGGGGTAAGCTTTTCTCCGTCCGGCGGGAAGGGCTCCACCCACTTCCAGTCCACATCCGTGATCTTTTCCTCCGCATCCACCTGACGGCGGTACGCCGCCACCTTGTACAGCCGCTGATAGGTCTTTTCCAGCAGGGTGATGGCGGGCTCGTTGTAGGGATCCAGCACCAGAATCTTTTCCACGTTCTCCCGCACTTTTTCGTACTCTTTCTGCCGATAGTAGATGCGGGCGTTCTTGAGTCTCTGGTCGATCTCCTGTTTCCTGCGCCGATTGTCCGGATCGATGGTTTCCAGAGAGGTATCGATCTGGAAATTCACCGCGGCGACCATCTTGGTGCAGTCCTCCAGGAATGCGTTGATCCGGTTGTAGAACTTCGGATCCCTTGCGGCAATGGAACTCATGAGTTTCTTGTCGAAACTTTTCTTGGGGTCCTTGAAATAATAGACGGCAAACGCCGAATAGGCTGCCGTCCTGGCCTTTTCATACTCCTCGATCGCCTCCTGCGTGGGGCCCTTGGACAAGGCGGCGGTATAGCGCTTTCTCGCCCCGGTGAACACGGCTTCCGCCCAGGCCTTGTGGGCGGCGTCGATCCTCTTGCGGATCCGGGCCTTGACCGTTTCCAGATACTTCCCGGAACCCAGTTTCTGCCGGTCGAACACATCCAGAGCCCGCACATAGGCATCGTAGGCCTGGCCGAACTGGTACTTGTAGAAGAAACGATCCCCCATGCGGACAAGCTGGAACACGTTCGTTTCCAGAACATTCCGACGGTCTTTCACCTCATTCATGGTGGCTTCCGCCGGGATCTCGTACTCGAAAGGATCCAGTTTGAGCTGCTCCGGCGTCAAAGACGCGGAAACACCGCCCTGCCCGGACACCGGAAGGGCACTGCAGCATACAACGCAAAAGACCGCACTTCCGAGATATGTTCCCCATTTTTTCCATCGTGTGTTCATCATTTTCCTCATTCCGTGTACCTGTATTTGATTTTATGTTTGTTTCCATCCCGGTCGGTTACTGGCGGGTCCGCTTGACCTCTTTGGGTCCGCTCTTGTTCTTCGCGTCCTTTTCGCCCTTCTTTTTGGCGTAATATTCCGCAAACGCCATCGAGGTCTTTACGGTAAGGGTCGCGCCCGCTTCATCCTTGAGCTGCACGATCCTGTTCTTTTCATCGACCTTCAGTACCGTATAGGTATCCACGCCCGTGACATCGGTGCCGTAGGAGACCTTCATGCCCTCCTTCACCTGCTTGGAATCCGAAGCGTTCCCTCGGAAATGGAGAGTGGCCCGGCAGATGGGAGAGAACACCGACTTGGCGTTCTTTTCCACGGCGAATTCATCTCCGCTGTAGAGGTCTTTCACCACCACGGAATAGATCTTTCTTCTCTGTTCGGCGCGTTCCTCGATGCGCAGGACCTTCATGTTTTCATTGAGGGAGCTGAAAGTTTCACCCACCTTGAAATCCTTGTTGCGCGGGGAGTTGTGCAATGCGCCCGTACTCGTCTTGCGCCGCTCCAGAATCTGGACGGTGACCACGCCTCTCTCCTTGCTGATGTTCTTCACCACAAAGGAGTATTTCCTGCGGGAAATCTCGCCGCACCAGAGCAGATACCAGTAGGGCAGCCTGCCCTTGAGGTTGCCGCCCAGTCCCTTCTTGCCGGGATTGATCTTGGGATTGAGGGGATCCGTATCGCACATATACTCTTCCAGGTTGGAGAAGTGGTCGTTGTCGAAGTCCAATGAAGCATCCCTGCCGTCCTTCAGATTGAAGCTGATTCCGGCCTCCTGATACCGCTTTTCGTATTCATCGGGAATGCCGTCCTTATCGGTATCCTTGCCTTCGTCTTCGATGAAGATCTGGGTGGGCGCCTCGAGCACATGCCCCCTCAGGGAACAGTGCAGCTGCCCGTCGACGGACTTGATCTTGAAATCCGATACAGGAATGGCCTTGCGGCAGTTGGGACAGATGGTCAAAGGCGCGGGAATGATGAAATCCCCGGAATATTTTTCCGCCACCAGCTTGGACTTTTCGTCCTTTCCCGGAGGATAGAGAAGCTTCTTCCACAGCGAATACTGGGCGAACTCCTTGTCCGCGCTCAGTTTGTCCGCCTGCTTCCCGTAGTTCGCCGTAAGGAGATCGTCATTGCCCCCCTCCACGCTGATGCGTTTCGTCGTCCGCACAAGGATCCCCAGATTGATCAAAAGCCCGATGAAGACCAGAAGCAGAAACCCGAGGATCAGCTTTTCGTAATGCTTTTTGAGAAATGCGACAAATGCCATAATCAAATCACTCCTGCTGTTCTTACTGCCGGTTCACCTGATAGTTGTGGACTCGTTCCCCCACATAGATGTAATAATCGAAGTCGATTTCTGCCGTTACGGCGGTATTCTTTCCTACGATGGCGGTTGCATATTTCGGGTCGAGGGACTCCAGATACGGCGCAATTCCGGACGGGGTGCTGCGCCGGGCGGAGGCACGGAACCTTCCGCGGCCTCCTCTGGCGGGCTGAGGACGGGAATCCTGACCGCCCTGATCCCGGTCCTCCAGGATCTTCCTGAGTTCCGCAAGCTCCTCGTCGGAGCCTGCCTTCACGGCAATCCACCGGACGACGTACACCCGGTCGTCCTTGTAAGCCTCATGAAGCTTGTTCACGAACTCCCGGATGCTCTTCATGGTGCAGTTCACCTTCAGCCGGAAGTTGTAGAAAAGGTATTTATCCGAAGCAGGCGCGGGGGAAGGCCCGTTCTTGACCAGATCGACCACTTCGAGATTTTCCACGCTGCGCAGTCTTCTGGCGATATCCTCATATACAGGCATGGCAAGGAAGATTTCCGGAATATCCTGCACCACGGGAGCATCGTTGACATACTGGCTGTAGGTGAATCTCCGCAGAGTATCGATATCCGTCACTCCGGGGATCAGGCGCTTGGCCACGAACTCGTTCTGCATCTTTTCCAGATAGGTCTGGCAGACCAGCGGCTCCTGCGTCCGGGGAAGCCCCAGCGCGGAAGCGAAAATATCCTCCCAGAGGCGCCGCCTCACGGCGGGATCCCGGGGGGCAAGGTCCTCCACGGTGAACAGAGGATCCTTCATGATGTTCTTGAAGAAGGCATTGTAGGCCTTTTCCACCTTCTCCCTGTCCGCGGGGGCGGCCTTCACGTTCTGGGCATCCTCCAGCTGCTTGCCGGCCTTGGCGGCAGCCTTTTCCGCCGCCCTCAGGGTAAGGATCCGGGCAAGGCGCTCCCGGTATTTATCCATGAAGTCGAAAAACAGCGCGTTCTGTTCCTTTTTGATGTAGAAGGGAGGCCTTCCCAGCACTTCGCCCAGAGATTCCTCCTTTTCCCCCTGCTTGATCTTGTATTCGGCGAAGTGTTTCCGGAATTCGTCGAAAAGCACATTCTCCTCAAGTCCGATCTCCCTGGCGAAGATCAGAAGGAATTTCCGGTAGGGGGCGCCGAACCTTCTCTGAAGCTTGATGACCTGCCCCTTGAGTTCGGCGGTATCCTCCACGATCTTGTCGGCGTTCTGGGAAACGGGCGCGATCTTGGCGTTCCGCTCCTTGTTGTAGTTCTCCGTGGTGGTATCGATCTCCGCTTTTCTCCCCTCGATGTCGCCGTAAAGGGAAACATCCATGACCAGAAGGGAAATGGACAGGAGAAGCACCACCGTAAAAACGATGAAGAACAGAATATTTTTCTTCAGAAACATCAACATATCTTCAAACCCTCCAATCCTTCACCTTTTCACTTTTTCCTTCAGCTTCGCGGAGATCTTGAAGGTAACGATATTATATGGACCCGCGCCGGAACTTACCGTCTGCACCATATTTTCCGCCGTCTCCTTGGTCAGCTCGAAAAGTCCGGATTTCTCCAGATTGAGCAGGAACTTGCTGCGGATGTCCTCCGCATCGTTCTTCCGGAGGCAGTGGCAGGTAAAGTGAATGGTATCGAATTCCGACGGCGCCGAAGGCTCCTTCTTCTCCTCTGCGGGAGTTTCGAACATAAGATCCTCTTCCTGCTGTCTGCGTCTGCGCCGCGGCTCCTCCTTCTTGGGTTCGTTGGCCTGCACTCCGTAGGAGAAGGAGGAGAGCCAGACGCCTTCCGGCAGGAGCTCCTGAATCTTGGTCAGGCGGTCGGGCCAGACACTGCGTTCCTTCAGGATATTGCATGCGGCGTCATAGGCGCCCTTTTCGCTGTTGAATCCGCTTTCCGCCGCGCGCACCTTGTCGCCCGCCGTCTTCAGATTCTTGTATTTCCTGTCGATGGTCTGGAACTTTTCCTCGGTGATGACCCGCAGCTGCATGCAGCACAGGAAGGTAATCAGCACAATGAGGAACGCGCACACCGTGGAAGCGTAAAAATAGATGCTCTTTTCCCGGAAATCCCTGCACCTGCGCATGGAAACGGGAACAAGGGCGACCTCCAGCGGGCAGTTGGTGGCGTTGCGCACGGCCAGGCCCGTGGTCTCCGGGAAGGCCGGCGCCAGTTCCGCAAGCATTTCCTTGTCCACATCCTGCCCGATGGCGATCTTCTGGAAAGGGTTGAAATATTCCGCCGGAATGCGCAGTTTTTCCTCGAAGAAACGCAAGGTGTACTCCATGACGGAACTTCCTCCGGAAAGATAGATCTTTTCCGGCTTCCGCCCGCCCTGCTGGGAACGGTAGACGTTGATGGAGCGGTTGATCTCTCCGTGGAGCCGGGTCATGACGTTGCGCACGATCTTGGAAATGATGGTGGCCACTTCCGAATCCGGCTCCTCGTAAGCTCCCCCCAGAGCCACGAAGCCGTGCTTGCGCTTCATCTCTTCGGCCTCCGCATAGGGGATCCCGAATTCCTTGCTGATCTGGTGGGTCACGGCGTTGCCCGCAATGGGAATAAGTCTCGTGAAGAATCTTCCCTTGTCCGCGAAGATCAGCAGAGAACAGCTTCCGCCGATATTCAGGAGCAGTTCGCAGTTGTCCACGCCGATCCCGTTGGCCTTGGCGGCATTGTAGATGGCCGTGGGAGCCACGTCGATGAGGGCGATCTCCTTGCCCAGTTTTTCCACCACATCCGTGATGAACTCCAGTTCATCCCGCTTCACCACCACGAACATGGCTTCGATCTCGCCCCGTTCCGCATCCTTGCTGATGATCTGGGAATCCCAAACCACGCCGTCCAGATCGAAGGGAATGGCGGAGGCCGCCTCGAACTCAATGATCTGCCGGAGTTTCTTTTCATCGCTGACCATGGAGGGCAGTTTCACGAACTTGATGTAGGCGCTCTTCCCGGAAAGGCACAGATCCACGCGCTTGGCCTTGAAGGCGTTTTCGGTGATGAGCTTTCTTACGGCATCCGCCATCATATTGCGGTGCTTTTCCGCGGACTCTTCGGTAGCATCGTCCTCGATATCTCTCCCGTAATCGGAAAAAGCGAACTTCTCCAGAACCATTTCCCCGGCGGCCGAATACAGGTATTCCGTCGCTTTGATGGTCGTTCCGCCTACATCCAGGCAAAGCACATAGTTATTGACAGCCATTATTTCTTCCTTTTGTTGCCCCGACGCCTGCTTTCATCGGCAGAACGGGTGAACTCCACCTCTCCGGGGGTCTCTTCCGCTTCCGCGGAGCCCTTGTTCTTCCTGCCGGTATCCTTGCCCTTGCCGTTATCCTTTTCGCTATCCTTTTCCGATTCGGCAGCGTCCTCGTCCGCAGCGTCCGCCTTGCTGGAAGGCGCGGACTCGAAAACGGTGCGGGGCAGATCCATCCGGTCAGCGGAAAGCCACTGCCAGGGGGTCTTTTCCTGCGGCCAGAGCCCGTTGACGATCTTGTTGGCGGGATTGTCGTTCATCCTGCTGTACGCATTCCTCGCCATGGCCTCGAAGCGCTTGTCCTCCTTCTTGACCGTTCCGGACCAGATCTTTCTTCCCAGCAGTTTTTCCCCGTCGTAGAAACGCACATAGACGATACAGTCTCTGGTAATTTTTGCGTTGAGCTTCCTGCCTCCGGTGGCCTTGTAGACAAGCGGAGGCGGCACGAACATCAGGATCTGGTGCTTGGTCCCTTCCCTTCCGGGAATCACCGAAAAGAGCTGCTGCGTGCCGGTAAGCCAGTAGTTTTTCAGCCAGCCGTCCGGGGAGGCGATGGTGCGCAGATAGACTTCACAGCGCATGTTGTCCAGCGTTGTTCCGGCACGGTAATTGACATCGAAGTTGTAGGTGATCTTCACCTGAAGCCACCGGTAATCCGTGACGACTTCCCCCTGCTGTTTGTTGTAGCCGATGAGGGGACTGGGCAGAAGAGCGAGCTGAACTTTGATGCCTGCAGGGGAAATCTGCATGACGTTCTGCCGTTTCTGCGCAAAGGAGGCGGGAGCGCAATACAAGACGCCCAGCACGACAAGAAAGACCCATATTCCACGCATTTGACTCCCCCTTTGAGGTTGGATTTCCATATTCCATTATATAAACATACTATTTCCGTTCCCATATTTCAAGTCACGGAGGAGTTTTTTTTCGTTTTTTTTCCTTTTTCGGACCGAAACGCCGCTTTTTCCCCTTCCGGAGGAAAAAACTTGTCTTTCGATTTGATTTTTTCCCGATCCGCATTACATTTTTAGCATGGATGCGGAAAAGTCTTTTCCGCGCCGGAAAGACAGGATCGGAGAGAAAGGAAGCATGGCCATCAGTTTTTATCCGGGGGACATCCCCGCCAAGCCGGGCGTCTACATCTACAGGGACACCTTCGGCACGGTGATCTATGTAGGCAAGGCCTCCAATCTCCGGCGCCGCATGTCCCAGTACTTCCAGCCCTCCCGCGCCGGACGGCAGTCTCCCAAGCTCCGTTCCCTCATCCACTCCATAGCCTCCTGGGAGTGCATCACGGTGAGGAACGAAGATGAATCCCTCATTCTGGAAACAAGACTCATCAAAAAGTACGCCCCCAAATACAACGTGCTCATGCGGGACGACAAACGGATGCTTTCCGTGAAGATCGACCTTTCCGAAGAGTTCCCCACCCCCCGTCTGGCAAGACTGCGGAAGGACGACTCCTGTCTCTATTTCGGTCCCTTCCCTCACGGAGGACTTCTCAAGCAGACCATGGAATTTCTCATCCGCTTTTTCCATCTGCGCTTCTGCCGCACAAGGGAGCCCAAGGAGGAGGACAGGATCCACTGTCTTGCCGCCCACGTGAAGGACTGCCCCTGTCCCTGCGTGGGGGCGATCTCCAAAGAAGAGTACCGGAAAAATCTGGATGCCCTCATGGAGGTCCTCAACGGAAAAACCGCTCCCGTTCTGGCTTCCATCCGGGAAAAGATGGAGGAGGAGGCGTCAAAACGACGGTTCGAAAAGGCGGCGGCGCTGCGGGATATTTCCCAGAACATCGAATCCCTCTACAAGCCCCCCAGACGGGATTTCGCCGACGCGGCGGTCCCCGCCCACGGCTCCGGGGCGGCTTCCGTGGAGTCCCTGAGAAGGGCTCTGAAGCTCAAGAACGCCCCCAACTACATGATCTGCTTCGACAACTCCACCATTTCCGGGACCCTTTCCGTGGCCTCCATGGTGGTCTTCCGCAACGGGGAGCCCGCCAAAAACGAATACAAGCACTTCCGGATCCGCACGGTGGAGGGCGTGGACGATTTCGCCATGATGAAGGAGGTCATTTCCCGGCATTTCACCAGAGTTCTTGCGGGGGAACACCCCCTCCCCGATCTCATGGTGGTGGACGGAGGAAAGGGACAGCTTTCCTACGCGCTGGAGGCGCTCACGGAACTGAAAAGTCCCCCCTTTGCCCTGATCGGGCTGGCCAAACGCAACGAGGAGATCTTCCTTCCGGGCAGAAGCGAACCGATCGTTCTCCCCAAAGACTCCTCCGCTTTGCAGCTTCTTCAGGCCATCCGGGACGAATCCCACCGTTTCGCCATCACCTACAACCGCCTTCTGCGGCTGCGCGCCATCCAGAACTCCCTTCTGGACGAAGTCCCCAATATCGGGGAAACGAGGAAAAAGGCCATTCTGGAAGCCTTCGGTTCGGTGGTGAGACTGCGGAAAGCCACTCCGGAAGAGATCGCGGAAAAAGTCCCCGGGATCGGACCGGAAATGGCGCAGAATCTGTACAAATTCCTGCAGGATCACCCCGCCACCGGAACCATGGATATTCTCTGAAAACCCCGTCGAAAAGGGTTTGTCTTACATGGCCTGCGGGATCCCGATGGTCAGCGTTTTCAGACCGTCGCTCAGGATATCCCTTACGGCGCAGCAGAGCGCCAGACGCGCCTCCGCGACAGCGGGATCCTCCGCATTGAGGACCTGTTTTTCCCGGTAGAAACGGTTGAACGCCTTGGCCAGATTCAGGAGATAGTTGACAAGGGCGGAACAGTCCAGCTTTTCCGCGGCAAGCTTCAATGTCTCCGGATAGAAGGCGGCGCAGACGGCAAGAGAGCGCTCCTCTTCGGAGGAGAGCAGACTCCAGTCCGCCTCCCCGCTTCCCGCAAGGATCCCCCGCTCCTCCGCCTTTCTGGCAATGGAGTTGATCCTTGCGCAAACATACTGCACATAGGGCCCCGTATCCCCTTCGAACTTCAAGGAGGCCTTGGGGTCGAAAAGCATGGTGGTCTTGGGGTTGATCTTGAGAAGCATGAACTTGAGCGCCCCCATGCCGATGATTTCGGAGCGCTCCTCCAGATCCTCCGGGATCTCTTCTCCCACGCGTTCCAGCGTGGCCTCCTTGGCAAGGCGGTGCATTTCGTCGAAAAGGTCGTCCGCATCCACCACGGTGCCCTCCCTGCTCTTCATCTTGCCCGTAGGGAGATTCACCATCCCGTAGGAGAGATGATAAAGGCGGTCCGCCCAGTCGTTCCCCATGGCTTTGAGGATTTTGAACAGCATCTGGAAATGGAGGTTCTGTTCGTCCCCCACCACCCAGATCATGCTGTCCGGGGCGAATTCCCGGTATTTGAGCATGGTGGTGCCGATGTCCTGCGTGATGTATACGCTGGTCCCGTCGGAACGCAGAAGCACTTTCGTGCCCAGTTTTCCCAGATCCGCGATAACTGCGCCGTCCTCCCTCTTCTGGAACACGCCCTTTTCCAGTCCTTCCGCAACGGTGGATTTTCCCAATAGATAGGTCTCGCTTTCCAGATAGACCTTCCGGAAGCATATCCCCTGTCTGCGGTAGGTGGCGTCGAAGCCCGCAAAGACCCAGGAATTCATCTTTTTCCAAAGCGCCACCACTTCCGGATCCCCGGCCTCCCATTTCCGCAGCATCTCCTGCGCGGCGGCGCCGCACTCGGTTTCCAGGAAAAGCTCTTCATCGCTCTTTTCCGCCCATTCCGGGTGTTTCGAGCGCAGTTCGCTTAACTGCTCCTTGAGGAGGTCGTTGTACTTTACATAGTAATCCCCCACAAGGTGATCGCCCTTGATCCCCGTGCTTTCGGGGGTCGCCCCGTTGCCGAACCGCTGGTAGGCCAGCATGGATTTGCAGATATGGATCCCCCGGTCGTTCACAAGATTTACCGGGACGACGTCATGCCCCACCCGGGCGAGAAGGGCGCTCACGGAAGCGCCCAGAGTATTGTTCCGCACATGTCCCAGATGCTGGGGCTTGTTGGTGTTGGGCGCGGAAAATTCGATAAGGATCCGTTTCCGCTTTTCCTGCGGGAGAACTCCCTCCTCGAAAATCTTTCCCGTATCCGCAAGGGTATCCCGGAAGAGGGCAAAGGCCTTCAGCGTCACATTGACGAAGGCCTTCACCCGGACGGCGTTTTCCACGTCGGGATCGCCGGACAGGATCTTTTCCACGGCGGCGGCCACAGCGTCGGGAGCGCTTTTGAAAATTCTCGCGAACCGGAAACAGTTGATGGTGATATCCCCCTGCATTCCCTCCGGACAGGGTTCGGGGGCTATGGCGAAATCGGCGGGAAGCGTCACGGACGGAAAATGTTCCGCCAGGGCTTCGGGAAGTCTCTGCATACATTTCAGCTGCATTTTTTCATCCTCTCAAATTTCCGCTCCCTGCGGGAACGGTATTCTCAAAAAAAAGTCCTTCACCTCGTGGTGAGGATCACATCGGCGGTTTCCCCCTCTTTCTCCAGTTGTGGCACGATTTTGTACCTTCCGGTGCAGGCGGGGATCAGGCAGGTGCGTCCGGCGGGGATCAGCACGTTCCCGGAAGAGCACTCCACTTTCACGGCATGGTCGATGGAAGTGACGAGATGGAAGGTATTCGTGCTTTCCGTATTCTGGTAGATCTCCTCCACAAGCTTGAGATCCGTGACCTGAAAATACCGGCACTCCTCCAGAATCGCGTACTTCCGGTTGTGGCTGGAAAAATCGCTGGGCCCTGTGATGCGGGCCACGGCCCGGTCGGCAAAGTCGATGCAGCGCATGGCCTCGGCGATGTGCAGGGGTCTGCGCGTCCCGTCGGGGGTGATTCTGCCCCAGTCGCTGACCCGGTAGGTGGTGTCGCTGTTCTGCTGGATCTCCAGAAGAAGCACGCCCGCGCCTATGGCATGCAGTCTCCCCGCATGGATGAAGTAGGCGTCCCCGGGGCAGGCGTCGAAGCTCTGAAGAAGCTCTTCCAGATCCCCTCCGCTTTCCAGAGCGTCCAGAAACTGGGTCTTGGAAACGAAGGGACTCAAGCCTGCAAAGATCCTTGCGGAACGTTCCGCATGGATGATGTACCACAGCTCGTTCTTCTCCTCCCCCCTGCCCATGGCAAGGCAGTCGGATGCGGAGGGATGGACCTGAAGGGAGAGGGTCTGGGCGGAATCCAGAAGCTTGACCAGCAAAGGAAAGTACTCCTTTCCGCCGATGACCGTGCAGCCGGAATTGTTCCCCAGAAGGGGCCCCCGGAATTCGTTCATGAGCCAATGCAGATTCTTTCCCTTGAGCGGACCGTTTTCCACGACGCTGGATCCCATGGGGCGGTCATAGATCTCCCACGCCTCTCCCATGGGCAGTTTCCCTTCCGGGAGTATCCTTCCCAGCTTGTCCTTGAGAAGGTGTCCCCCCCAGATCCGTTCCGCATAGGCGGGCGTGAAGAGAAGAGGATAGAGTTCCGTTCCGGATCTTTGTGTGCTTTGCATGGCTTGGCTCCTGTTTTGTTCCGGGCGCTCCTTTCCCCATTAATATACACGGTCCGAAACGTTTTTTACAGCGGAAAAAGCGTTTTTCGGAGAAAAAACTTTTACAGGAGCCAGCCGCCGCCCAGCACTTTCTCCCCCTCGTAGAAGACCGCCGCCTGCCCGGGAGTGACCGCCCTCTGGGGTTCGTCGAAGTCGATAAGGAACGTTCCGTCGGCGTTTTTCTGCACCGCGGCGGGGACCCCTTTGGACCGGTAGCGGATCTTCACTTCACAGCGGAAAGACGTTTTCTGCGCCGTTTTCGGGTCCTGAAACGAGACATGTTCCACCGAAGCGGAAGAGGAATAGAGATCCTTTTCATTCGTGCTCAAAACGATATTCCCGTCCGAAGCGCAAAGTTTCGTCACATAGGCGGGCACCCCCAGAGCTACGTTGGTACCCTTTCTCTGGCCGACGGTGTAGCGGTGAAGCCCCTGATGTTTTCCCAGAATTTTCCCCTCCGGGGAGAGGAAGAATCCCGTTCTCGCCTGCCCCCCGAACCGCTCCCGGAGAGATTCGCCGAAAAGGGAGGCGTCTTCCGGGGCGAAACAGATATCCTGACTCTCTTTTTCCCTGGCGCTTTCCAGCCCCAGAGAGGCGGCTTTTTCCTTCACGAAATCCTTGCTCAAATTCCCCAGCGGGAACACGCTCATTGCCAGCTGTTCCCGGGAAAGTCCGAAAAGGAAATAGGACTGGTCCTTGGGGGCAAACGCGCCTTTGTACAGGGCGACTTCCCCCGCTGCGGAACGAAGAATCCTTGCATAGTGCCCCGTGACAAGGGCTGCGCACCCCTTTTCCTTCGCGAACTGCGCAAGGATGCCGAATTTGAAAAGGGGATTGCATCTGGCGCAGGGGTTGGGCGTTCTTGCGGAAGCATACTCCTCCCAGCAGTACCGGATGATCTTTTCCTCGAAAAGGGAGGAACATTCCAGAATTTCCAGAGGTACTCCCAGCTTTTTTGCCCCGTTCTCCAGCTTTTCCCGGGGGATTTTCTCCTTTCCCAGCAGGGAAAGATAGACCGCAAGGACCTGAAATCCCGCCTCCCGGGCAAGGTAGGAAGCCAGCGAGGAATCCACGCCGCCGCTGAAGGCCACCAGAACTTTCGAGCCCGGAAGAAGGTGGGAAAAGACGTTTTCTCCCACGCTTCCTTCCGGTCTCTTTTGCATCGATTCCGTCATTTCTTCACCCTTCCGAAAAGGCGGAACACACGTTTTCCAGTCCGGTCCCGGCAAGAAGAACGCGCTTTTCCCGGGAGGTTTCCCCGGAAAGAAGAGTAACGCAAGCGCGGGGAAGTCCCGTTTTTTCCGCAAAAAAACGGCAGAGTTCCTTGTTGGCTTTGCCGTCCACGGGAGGGGCTTTGAGGGAGAGCTTCATGGCGTTTCCGTACAAGCCTTCACACTTCGTTGCGGAAGCGCCCGGACGGACGTGACAGGAGACGACAACGCCTTCTTTCGTGCTTTTGCAGCAGAGGAGAAGCTCTTTTCCCGTCATGCCGTGGCAGTCTCCGGCGTCTGCGGCGTCTCCGGAGGAACGGCCTTTTCCTCTCCGGACTCCTCTTTGGGAGCGGGAGCGGGCAGGTCGAGAAGGGTGCGGACCTCCGCGGCGGAAAGGGTCTCCTTCTGCAGAAGCGTTTCCGCAAGAAGATCCATTCTCGCCTTCTCCCTCGAAAGAATCTCGGTGGCCTTGGCCTTCGCGGAGGAGACAAGCGCTTTCACCTCCAGATCGATCTCCCGGGCCGTTTCTTCGCTGTATTCCTGACTTCTGGTGATGTCTCTTCCCAGATAGATATGGTCGGACCGGCTCCCGTAGCGGACGGGGCCCAGTTTTTCGCTCATGCCGAACTTGCAGACCATGGCGTGGGCAATTCCGGTGGCCTGTTTGATGTCTTCCGCCGCGCCGCCGGTGATGTCGCCGAAAACCAGTTCCTCGGCGGCGCGTCCGCCCAGCGACATGGACATATCCGCTTCCAGCTCCAATTTGCTCTTGGTGTAGGTGTCTTCCTTTGGCATCAGGAACGTCGCCCCAAGCGACTGCCCGCGCGGAATGATGGTGTCTTTGTGCACCGGAACGCAGAAATCGTTATGCAGAGCGACGATCGTGTGTCCGGCCTCGTGATAGGCGGTGAGCCGACGTTCGCGGTCGTTCATTTTGCGGCTGTGACGTTCTGCGCCGTAACTGACCTTGTCCCTGGCCTCTTCCATGATCTTCTGCGTGACCTCGGTCAAATTGCGTCGGGCCGCCAGCAGAGCGGCTTCGTTGCAGAGATTGGCCAGATCCGCGCCGCTGAATCCCGGCGTGGTGCGGGCGATGACGTCCAAGTCGATGTTGGGCGCGACCCGGATCTTTTTCACATGGACGTCCAGGATCT